>CAVOEZ010000262.1:0-6221 GCA_963694355.1 Latescibacteria bacterium UBA2968
CTGGGCATAGGCGAACCCCAGGAGCGGGTCTTCATACCTGCCCCCGACCTCCGAAACCGTCGCGTACTCGTGGTTGACGACCACGATCTTGTCCGTGAGACAATGTCGGAGATGCTCACCAGTATGACCTTTCGTGTGGATATGGCTTCCTCTGGAGAAGAGGCGCTGGAAGCCATCACCAGGGCCGACGCCGGAGGCGATCCCTTTGAAATCGCCTTTATGGACTGGCGTATGCCCCCGGGCATAGATGGAATCGAGGCCGTTAGAAGAATGGCGAAACTGAAACTGACCGGGCGGAAACCGCACCCTGTCATGGTCACAGCTTACGGGCGGGAGGAAGTATTCAAAGAGGCCGAGGGGGCAGGGATCGAAGTATCCCTGGTCAAACCCGTAAATCCGTCCCTCCTGTTCGACGCCTCCATCCGGGCGTTGGGCGGCGAACTCACCAGTCAGGAACTGGGCAGGAGGTCCAGTGATGGTGCAACTCAGACCAATGATTTGGAAGCGGTCAAGGGGGCTCGCATCTTGTTAGCGGAGGATAACTTGCTCAATCAGCAGGTAGCCGTTGAGTTGCTAACCGATGCCGGATTCAAAGTTGACGTCGCGGAAAATGGGAAACGCGCTTTGGAAATGGTGTCTGAGAATACCTACGATGCAGTATTGATGGATGTCCAGATGCCGGAAATGGACGGGGAACAAGCGACCAGGGAAATTCGCAAACTTCCCGAACATGCTGAGCTGCCCATCCTGGCCATGACCGCAGGAGCTATGGAGGCGGACAGGGAGCGCTGCATCGATGCGGGTATGAACGCACACGTGGCGAAACCCATTGATCCGGAGGCCCTGTTCCAAACCTTGATTGAGTGGATCAGTCCCGGCTACGGCGCACCACCCACTCAGAACGACGTCGAACCAGATACCCACCAGCCGGCTGCTACGGAGTCCGAAGTTGATATACCAGGTCTGGATTACCGGGCTGGGCTGGGCAGGCTCATGGAAAAACACGAACTATTCCATCGCATGCTGCGTCAGTTCCGAACCGGACCCGAGTCCGTAACCGTATCAACTGTCAGTCAGTTGCGAAAAGCGGGCGACAGACAGGCTGCGGAACGAAGTGCCCATTCGCTCAAGGGTGTTGCTGCCACACTGGGCGCGGATGAGTTGGCCGGGAGAGCCGGAAAACTTGAGGCCTCCATCAAGGACGCCGCGGAAGATTCACAGATCGATATTCTGCTTGCCGAGGTGGGCGAAGAACTCGATCGCTTGATCGAGGCCATTGGTGTAGCGCTTCCTGATGAGAAAACCACCGATGAACCTGCTGTTGCTCCCGAAGATGTCGATTGGGTATCCGCAAAAGCAATCTTGGAGAAACTGGATGGCATGCTTGAAGGAAGCGACGGTGCGGCCATAGAACTCTACGAAGAGCACGCCGACCTTGTAAAATCTGCCCTGGGATCGGATGCCGGCACAATCGAGGAATCCCTGCTGAACTGGGATTTCGGCACGGCCCTCGACGCCCTCCGCTCTGCAATGTCCATTTCCGAACACCTGTCTGCACCTCCCCCTTTGAAAAAGGGGGACTGAGGGGGATTTGCCTTTAAATTTACCTTTCATCAGTGCCCCCCCGTACGATCGAGCTGGGCCGTAGGCCCTGGTCGAGATCCCAGGATAGCCAGAAGCCTATTCGCCTTTGCCTACCTGCTTACTGGTCCACGGCATCTGGCAATTCATTCACACCTGCAGTCTTGGCAGGCTCGGAACACCCGTACTTTCCTTGATTCTGGCCGTGACTTACCGAGTAGAATTTACACCCTCTAATCAATTCTCTATAGAAATCCCTTGCCTCCGTACCATAGTACGGAGGCTATCTTTCTTGTAGGAGGCACCCAATAGGAGCGATGACGATCGGACCTCTGGCCAAACGTGCAGGTGTAAATGTCGAAACCATACGCTATTACGAACGCCGTGGGCTTATAGATCAACCCGGCAGGCCGGAAGCGGGTTTCAGAAAATATTCACCCGCATCGGTAGACCGAATCAGTTTCATCAAACGAGCGCGAGAACTGGGCTTCACGCTCAAAGAGGTTTCCGAACTACTCCTTTTGCGGGTTGATCCGGATTCTAAATGCGAGGATGTCAGAACTCAAGCGATGATCAAAATCGAGGACATCGCCAGTAGAATAAAGACACTTCAACAAATGAAGAAATCTCTGGTGAAGCTGGCAGAAGCGTGTGACCAGAGGGCCCCCACAAGCGAGTGCCCGATCCTGGAGGCGCTTGGTTCGAATGAGGATACAGATGATTGAAGTTGAGCTGGTATATGATATAGACTGTCCGAACGTTCCCGCCACGAGAGAACAGTTGCGTTCTGCCTTGGATCTGGCTGGACTTCCTCCTGAGTGGCAGGAGTGGGATCGGTCGGCGGAAACCAGTCCCGAGCACGTTCGGCTGTTCGGATCGCCCACCATCCTGGTCGATGGCCAGGATGTCGCAGGAGCACCGCCTTCCGGTGAGGCCAATTGCTGTAGAGTCTATTCAAATGAAAATGGCGTCCTTGCCGGCACGCCATCGGTTGAGACCATTCTTGCGGCAATTCACGGTAGTCGCTCCGAATCAGGACCGGTCGGACCAAACCAGGGAACGATTCGCAGAGGCTTCGCCGCCCTTCCAGCTATCGGGGTAGTGATGATCCCCGGTCTCTCTTGTCCCGCCTGCTGGCCTGCCTACGCAGGGCTACTGAGTTCTCTCGGCATAGGGTTCATGGATTTCACACCCTACTTGCTGCCTGTTACATTGGTTTTCCTTTCCCTGGCTGTATTCTCTCTGGGTTACCGGGCAGGAACACGCCGCGGCCGCTTGCCACTCTTGCTGGGCATTGCGGGGGCGATCGCTCTGGTACTCGGAAGGTTTGTTATCCCCACATCCGCAGGGACATACAGCGGCATATCGCTGCTGGTTATTGCATCGATCTGGAATTCTTGGCCTTTGAATAAAGGAAAATCAGAAACCTGTCCAGACTGCGACAAACACCCTGAAATCGAGGAGGAAATAGCGTGAGAGTCAGGAGTCTCTCCGCACCCCGGTATTGTTCCGGAAGCCACCCCGTGCGATCGAGCTGGGCCGTGTCGGACTGTCCGTCCCTCGAGGCCTAACGTCAAATGTCGCGTTAGAGTCGGGACTCTCTCCGCACCCCGTGTTATCCCAGAAACAACCCCGTATGATCGAGCTGGGCCGTAGGCCCTGGTCGAGATCCCAGGATAGCCAGAAGCCAGTTCGCCTTTGCCTACCCGCTTACCGGCCAACGGCAACTGGCAATTCATTCACACCTGCAGATCCCCAAAAAAGAAGGCGCCGGGAGTAATGCCCGGCGCCTTCTTTTACATTCTCCTATGCTAAAACGATATCAGTGCGAATGAACCGGCAGCCCATCGTGCGAGTGATCGGATATACCATGATGTCCCTCACTTTCCTTCCCAACCGGATCCACGTGAATCATTGCCCGGGACAGGAAGGTCAGGTGATGCATAAGCTGGTGATGGACCTCCTTTGATATCTCGTGCCCCTCTTCAACACTAAGACCTGGATCCACGGCGATATTGACCTCGGCTTGCAGCCGATGTCCCAACCATCTCGCTCTGACTTCTGATACCTCCTGAACACCCTCCACGTGCCGTGCCGCGTGGCGGATCTCGTCAACGTGCTCCGGCTCCACTCCATCCAGCATTCTTGTGAACACTGCCTTCCCGGACTGCCAGACGATCCCCAGAATCGCTATAGTGATCCCCAGGCCGATCAAAGGATCCGCCAGGGGATAGCCCAACCATACGCCCGCTGCTCCACCCAGTACGGCAAGACTCGTCCATCCGTCCACCCTGGCATGATATCCGTCTGCGATCAATGCCGCGCTGCTGATTTCCTTACCTACCCTAATCCGAAAGACCGCCACGGCCTCATTACCCGCGAAACCAACAACCGACGCGATCACCAGAGCCAGCAAGTGTGTAACTGGCTTCGGATTTATCAACCGATCGATCGACTCATATCCCGCTACGATTGCGCTGAACAATATCGTCATCACGATAACGACGCCGGCGATATCCTCAACGCGTCCATACCCATATGGAAACTGTTTGGTCGGCTTCCTCCGCACGAACATGAATGCAATCCACAGGGGGTATCGCCGTTGAGGCGTCACCAAAGTTGTGAATCGTATCCGCAAACAACGCCACACTGCCCGATAGGATAACGATAGATACCTGAAAGAGGGCCGTAGCCATCAAGCCGATGAAGGACCACTTGATCGCCCAGATCCCCCGATCGGTGGTCGCAATCGTCGGATCGATTACGCCATGCGTATGGCCGTGTCCATCGCTTCCGTGAGAATGTCCGTGCCCATGTGAGTGCCCACCTTGGCTGTGGCTTTTCTCGTCGTGGTCCTGACCGTCATGCTCATGATCGTTGTGCTTGTAATCGTCATGATCGTGCTTGTCCTGGTCGTGACCGTCTTGACCGTCTTGATCGTGTTCGTCGTTGTCGTGCTTATCGTGAGAATGACCGTTCTGTGACATAGTAGTCGTCTTTTCTTGAGAAAAGTGAAAAAGGTTTAACTGACTGCATACAATATATACCCTCTACTCGCCTGGCACCCGCGAAAAGTAGCATTCGAGCTCATTTCAATCTGTAGCGAGTATCTCAGAGTCAGGTGATGCAACTGCAAGCTATAGAAGTCTCATCGGACGCTGCAAACTTTTAAATCCACCTACTTCAGGTGTTTGATGTCGGTATACTCACCGGACGTCTTCAGAGTAATAGTCATAGCTTTGGAGGTCCGATTTCTCCAAAACCATCCATGGCTGCCGTCGAACGCAGCTTCGATAACCCCTTCACGCTTCTCCTCGGAACCTTTGCTGTAATTGTGATAGTTGATATTTAGCTTCTTGGAATCACCGTGCACGTCGAAGTTTGCCCGCCCGCCATCTGTCCACCAGGTGTAGTCCACTTTACCCCCCTTCTCCATCACCACTTTGATTTCGGTGCCCTCATTGGGCACAAGACTCACCTTCATCTCGTGGGACAATACTGTCGCCTCTGATTTTTCGGATACGGGCAGGGATGGCGCCGCTATCGGCTCGGAGGGAGGAACAATCTGAAGGTTGAGGGCGATTGGCTCTCCGGTGTGGGCAGCAACGACTTCCTGGGCTAAGGAGACCTTTATTTCTCCCATCTTGCGCAATCCCAGGATCTTCCCAATGCCGGTCGGGTCGATGCCATATTCTGCCGGAAGTATAGCAACGAGCAGTAGTAATATTGCAACCAGCACGGCCACCACTGTAGACTTGATCAGTCTTTCTGTTGAGGGCAAGTCAGCGCCGGAAGGGATGTTCGAGTTGTTCATGGACGTTTCCTTTTCTGAGAACAGAACCAATGATGCGTCAAACTACGAACTAAAAAACCCGGCGAGATGGTAGCCAATGAGCATGAATCCCGCTGTCATCGTAACCGTGTTTGCAGTGTAGGCCTGCCGAAGGAAGCTATCTGAACGTCGCCAGAAACCCATGGCGATCAAGATCCCGGCAAGGGCGAGTATCTGCCCAAGCTCTACTCCAACATTAAAAGCGAGCAGGTTGGGTATCAAGCCATTTGGCGACATCTCATAGTCCAATACTTTTGTGGCCAGGCCGAAGCCGTGGAAAAGGCCGAAGCCAAACGTTGCGATCTTCGTACTGGGTTGGAACCCGAACCATCTTTGGTAAGCGCCCATATTGTCCAGAGACTTGTACACAACGGAAAACCCAATAATCGCATCAATGATGTAGGCGTTCACGCTGATTTCCAAAAGGACTCCGCCAAGCAGCGTAATAACGTGGCCGGCAGCAAACAAAGTGACATATACGCCGACATCCTTCAGACGGTAAAGGAAGAAGATCACACCCAGAAGGAACAGTAAATGGTCATACCCGGTCATCATATGCTTCGCGCCAAGATACAAGAACGGAAAGAGCGTCGTCCCGGAGCTTTCCTGAATGAAGCCTTTGTCACCATCCGTCACCCCGTGAGCGGAGGCATCAGAAACGATGCCAAATCCTAACGTGACGCATACCAGCAAGACGGCCAGGAGGCCGTGATTAAAGGTGCACGAAGAGCTTTGAACCTTTGCCATCTTTCACCTCACCATAGGGGTTTGGTTGTTTATGTAAACAATATATAAATGGCGCGTTTTC
>CAVOEZ010000263.1:0-6207 GCA_963694355.1 Latescibacteria bacterium UBA2968
CAGCAAAGCGATTACTGCCATTCGATGACGGCTGCGTTGATCCCGCCGCATAGCAGGTAGAGTTTGTCTTCGTGGAACACAGGGCACGGCCAGTGGCCCTTTTCGAGTATGCAGCCCATATCTTCGTATGGGCCTGTGACGTCCATACCCTCGGAGAGCGCACCTGAGAGCCCGCGATCATCGTTGAAGAGCATGAGCCATCTTCCCCAGAGTCGAATAAGGATCGATGCGAACGGGCCTCGACTCCCCGGGGTGTTCCCCAACAGAGGTCTCTTGGACAGGCGCCAGTTGATTCCGTCTTCGCTCAACGCAAGCCCAGATACCGTTGTTACGCCGTCCGCTTGCTCATTCCACCCACGGCCATTTCCCTGGAAGGTGCCGATGAACATCGGCCCGTCCTTGACCACGCGGACATAGCTCACACTTTGACCATACCAGTGGTTTTTGCGGTTCGGATGCGTATCGATCACCGGATACACTTGCTCTTCGAATTTAAGGCCATCTTTAGATGTGGCCAGTGCTGTCGGCTGTGAGCCTTTCGGGTGAATGCCGTGGAAATACATATAGATTTCTCCGTTGTGCGCGACTACTGACGGAGAGGAGATGTGTCTCGTGAATGACGTCTTCGAAAGTTCCAGCGCAGGCTGTCTCCAGGTCCAGGGTCCAAGCGGGTGCGAAGCCGTCGCAAGCCAGATTTCGGATCCGTCGTGCGTGGCCACGTAGGCATAGTAGGCATCGATCGGATCGGCCAGGATCCCGGCAGTAGGCAGCACCGAGATGTACGTGGCGTCCTGCCCCGCGAATTCCTGATCATCCGTCGCAGTCAGTACGGGATTTCCTTCGTACTGTTTTGCCTGCGGCAGATGGAAGGCCATCTGTCCTGCCGCACTGGCCATCGTGTATTGCAGTGGAAAGGTTTTCATCCTGTCTCCCTTGTTGGACTATAAATTACCAGGTTTTCAGATTGGTAAGATACCCGGTGGTGATTCGAGTGAATATTCAAATATCGGTAGAAAAGAATTAACTCACATATTGATTTACCTGAAACCCATTCCCCGCAGGATCCCAGACCAGCGCCATGCGCACCGGGATTCCTTCACGAGGTTCTATGATTTGATCCAATCGACCTCCGTACTCGACGATCCGGGGAAGATAGGCCTCGAGATCGTCGACTGTCAAGACCAGTGTGGTTTGAAACGCGGTGTGTGGATGCGGCACAGAACTGTCCGTCCCTCCGCCCGTGTGCAAGGCGAGGTCCAGTCCATCGTTTACCTTTAGTGTTGACCAGCCGGGAGACTCCGTATCTGCCGACAGGCCGAGCCCGGATTTATAGAAGGAGAGCGCTTTTTCCATATCATCTATGTAGTGTACAACCATCGCTGTAGTGATCATTGATCAGATCTCCTGTGTGTGGAAGATGTGTGGGTGTGAACCGAGTCGGTACAACGAGGATTCCGGCACAAAATCCAAAATTGGGATTGAATTCTGCAACCAGTGTCGTGAACCCGGATATCAAGGCACTCAACGATTCTGGCACTGCAAAACATTCGCTAGTTCTTTCGCGTAGGTCCGTTTCAGGCCTTCAGCTACGCTTGACGGAGTTTCCGCTTTGTGATTGGCGTGTAGCGGATCTGCGCCCGCCTTGAGCAGGAGTCGAAGGGCCGCCTTCCGGTTCTCCAGGTTCTTGATGGTTGAGCGGACGACATCGAATAGAGGCGTTTCCCTGTTGAGGTCTTCTATCTCCACAGATGCGCCTTGGTCCAGGAGAATGGTGATCGTTTCCAGGAAGCCGGCTCTGGCTGCGCGATGAAGCGCAGTCTTTCCCTTGTGATCCTGGAAGTTGACGTCTGCGCCGAGATCAAGCAGTCGCTTTACCTGAGCCGGTTTGCCGCCTCTGTCACCTCTGCATAGATAAACGAGTTCTTTGCTGTTTTCAGCTGCGTCCGGCGACCTGGCGCCGTAGGCGGATACGAGTTCGTAGAGTTCCCCCTGGTCAGGATTGACGGATGGGGTCTTTCCGGGATCCGCACCGTTTTCAAGAAGCAGGCGGACCTTTCCGACACCGTCCTTCGCGGCAATGAAGAGGGCTTCCTCGTTCCTTTTGATCTTTGCGCCGTTTTCGATCAGATACTTTACCGTTTCCACGTCGCCACCTCGCAGGGCGTAACACAATGGTGTGGCCCACGCTGCCGGAGCAAGATGATAATCTAAACCTTGATTCGCCAGGTCTCCCATCACGTATTGTGGATGACCTTCATTCAGCGACCCGGGGTTCTTGTTCAGAATCTTTTTGACATGCTCACAGTCACCGAGAAAGGCGAGTGTGTGAATATCGATTTTTGCGCCTTTCTCCAGGAGAAAGTCAGCGACATCGTGGTGCTTCTTGTGCCGAGCGATGCAGTAGCAGCTGATTTCGACAAAGTAGGGTGTATAGTGTGTGCCGCAGGCATCGATATCTGATCCCCGCTTCACGAGGTACTTCACCATTTCGAGCTTCCCGCGGTGTGCCGCTTCCCACAGCATGGTCCGGCCGTGTGAGCCGACACGCGTGATCCACTGTCGCTTTTCCTTGAGAATCTCACGAACGGACTCTATGTCACCGCGTGCAGCGGCCGCGACACCGATTTTCAGAAAGTCACTGGCCTTTCCTGTAAAGTGGATCTTTGTCACGACCCCTGGCCTTTATAACAGTGTGGTGACTGACGAGCTGACTACAGTTCTTGCAGTGAGTTCCCATTCCACTATTCTTAGCCGCCCGACTTGCGATGACTTGACTATCTGGGTGTGGCGTCGAACCGTCCAGGTCGAAAAGGCTTGAGCAGATGAACATCCACTTTGTTGAGAATTTCGATGGCAGCCATTTCTCCAATCAACGGAGCCAGGGTGACGCCGCTGTGTGTGGATACGAGATAAAGATTCGGTACGGTGTTCACGAATCCCAGGATCGGGTGACCGCCTTTTGGAATCGGTTTGCGTGCCCTCCGGATTTCGTCCACGGTTGCCCCCTCGAGCGCAGGGAGATACTGGATGGCCTTGTTCAAACTGTGCACAAGCTGCTCCTCCGTTGGTCCGGGGGATTGATTGGGTGCGTCTCCGCGCGCAAGGTTGGTCATCACCCGCCCATCGCGGAGCTGTCTGACGAAGACAGCGGGCCCGTCTTCGTACGGTGTGAGGATCACGCTTGTTTTTCTGAACACAGATCCCACTGGCGTGGTCACCAGGGTTGCTTCGTTGTTCCAGTAAGTGTGGACGTGGATGCCGGCCAGCTTTCCGATTTCGGGAGCATCAGGCCCACAAGCCAGGACAACGGTTTCACATTCCAGCTCATCCTCTCCTGCTACGACGGCCGATACGTTGCCTCGATGCTTTCGGAATCCAGTCACCTCGGTGCCATACCGGAGTGTGCCGCCTTGCTTTTCTACGAGGGCGAGACAGGCCTTCGTCACGGCGATTGCGTCGACGTGTCCATCGGCAGCTGACCACGAGCCGAGTGTACAGTTTTCGGTGCGGATACCCGGTTCCATTTCCGCGATCTGGTCCGCGCTCAGTTCCCGAATGTCGTATCCCCAGCTTTGCAGTCGGTTAACACGTGTCTGAAGTTTCGCGGTGCGTTTTCGTTCGGACGCCCATCGTAGTTCGCCTCCCCATACCGGGACCGCATTGGCCGTGTCCAGGTGATCCGCGAAGCGGGGCCACATGTCCATCGAGCGACGGTTCAGTTCGTGATACGCACGCGGGTTCTTTTCTCTCGCGTTGATCCAGGCGAAGGAGGCGTGTGTTGCGCCAGAGCCGGGCTTGCCGCGGTCGAGTATGGTGACTTGAGCACCTCGTTGGGACAGTTCGCACGCGATGGATGCGCCCAGGATGCCCGCACCGATTACCACGACTCGATCAGCCTTCACATTCGTCATCTATCATTCCTCGCGGTTTCGAATTTCAATTCCGACAATTTCTTCAGTTATGGGTGGCGGTATGGGTTCCCCGCGCGACTGCAGACTTTCGATGTAAAGCTCGGTCGCATCCTGCGCGTTTTTCAGGGCTTCTTTCCGGGTAGTCCCTTGAGCAATACAGCCGGGAAAAGTGGGAACCTCTGCTACAAAAACCCCGTCTTCATCTTGCTCGATGAGAACCCTGAATTTGAGATTGCCCAAGTGCCTATCCTCCACATTGTTTCTGCAACATAAGGTTTTTTGTCGGCTTTTTGGGACATAGGCATTGTTTCTTACTGTCGGAATCAGTATCGCTATTCCCGGGGAAAGCGACCGCGCGATCACGCATCGATCTGCACGTCGCCTTCTTGAATACGCACGGGGTATATCTTGAGACGCTCTCTCACGTTCGCCACAGCCTTGCCGGTTTCGAGATCGAACTCCCAGTGATGCCAGGGACATCTGAGTGTTCTCAGTGAGGAATCATAGGTCGATTGTCCGGAAGCAGTGCATACGACCCGACCGGTTACGCGTCCTTCACAGACCGGTGCGCCGGAGTGAGGGCAGTGGTTGAGTACCGCGTGCCAGGAGTCATTTTCGCGGAAGATGCCAACCGATCGACCTTCGATTTCGACGATTAGTTTCTGGACTTCGCCTTCGAAATCGGAGGTCGAGGCCACGGTGACCCAACTCATACTTGCGCTTCCTCCGGCCAGCGGAAGAAACCGGCTGCGTTGTCGTGATAGATCATTTGGCGAACGTCTTCACCCAAGGATTTTGGAATCGCGGAGGGTGGGTCGAAGTCATAGTGAGGGAAGTCACTGGTGTACATGAGCATTTCGGGACCACCCATCATGTCGATGATTTGACCGAGATGCGCGCGGTTCTGGGGCTCTTCAATCGGCTGGGTTGTAAACTTGACGTGGTCCCGAACATACTCACTCGGGAGCCGCTTTAGCCGTGGGGCCTGCTGTCGTAGAGACTTGTAGTCTTTGTCCATCCGCCACATCAGGTGCGGTACCCACGCGAAGCCGCCTTCGACGAATGCGATTTTGAGCTGCGGATGCATTTCGAAGACACCTTCGAGTATCAGACTGACGAGGTTGGCCATGTAGAATTGGGGCAAGCAGATTTTGGTTTCGAGATAGCTGGTGGCCATTCCGGCGGGTGTGGTCGCATAGTTGCAGATGACGGATGTTGTGGATGGGTGGATGTGGATCGGAAGATTGTGTTTCTCGCAGGCGCGATAGATGGGCCAGTAATTGCGCTGTCCCATCGGGATTCGGTTGCTGGTGCTGTAGAACAGGGCGCACACAGCGCGGGGATGATCGGCGAGGCGCTCGATTTCGGCTACGGCGAGTTCGGGATCCTGCAGGGGGACGCGGATTCCGAACATGAAGCGGTCATCGGCCGGGAGCCAGTTTTCGATGGTCCGGTCATTGTCCGCCTTGCAGAGCGCGGCCGAGTAGTCGGGATCGGGTGAACCGGCGGTGGATCCATAAACACCGGAGAGGATGACGAATCTGGGATCGAACACGTTGAGATGGTGTTTGATGAAGTCCTCAGGCTCTTTGCTGGGGACATCCCACCGATTGCCTCCGTCTTCGCCTCGCACACCGGAGCCGGTTCGCCGGGGTCCGCCGTGCGTTTCGAATTCGGTGCGGTAAGGCTCATCGAGGAATTCCAGCCACTCTTCTTGCGAAGGTCCTGGATGATGTACATCGCAATCAATCAACATGGGTTTGGTAGTTCCTTTCAGGTAGTTTCGGCCAAGGGTGTATCTCAAGATACGGTCTGTTCAGTAGGGGAGGGTAGTCACATTTCAGGTGACCCGGATTTGTGCGTGTTTCTGGGTCCGTGCGTTTCGAGATTGCTGGTCATAGCGGAGATCATCCCTTTTGGGATGGCAGGCAAGTCACGTTTTGTAGCGGACTAGTGCTTCGACGCTGCGAATAACAAGCGGCGCTTCGATGTGCGGGTTCCTTGATTCTACGGTGAGGCACAGGTCGTTCCATCCGCTTTTCAGGATGTCGGCCACGGCGAAGTCGAGCCAGCAGTCGTTGTAGTTGAATCTGATTGTGGCTGATGCGGGATCCATAAGCGTGTCGTTCAGCTCGAACCGCACGCGGTCGAGCGATGTCAGTTGCTCTACCATGACGCGCAAGATGGCGTTCGGTCGCGGTTGCGTGACTTGCAGGTTGTCGGCGATGTCGATATGGATCCGGGCCGCGTCACCTGTCTCAGCGATTTCAATCGGGAGACTGCCTCCTCTCCCTGT
>CAVOEZ010000264.1:0-6203 GCA_963694355.1 Latescibacteria bacterium UBA2968
CCCCGTAGAAAATCCGGAAAAGCGAGCATCCGTGAGAACGGCCACCTGCTTCCCGAATTCCAGATACTTCAGTGACGTCGTGATCTGGGCAATCTCCTCCATGCCTGCGCCCATCGGTCCCCGGCCAATGAGCACCATGACATCACCTGGCTTGATCCCGCGGGGTCCCGGATCTTTCAAAGCAGCGATAGCCGATCGCTCTGTCGTAAACATCTTTACCGGGCCTTGCATGCGATAGACGCCATCCGCATCCACCACACTCGGGTCGATCGCCGTGCTCTTGATCACCGACCCTTCGGGAGCGATGTTTCCCGTGGGAAAACAAACGGTACTGGTAAGGCCTTTGGATCGGGCGCGATCGGGGTCCATAATCACATCATCAGCATCTATTCCGTCTTGATCCTTCATTACCTCCCGGAGTCTCGTTCGACGTTCGGATGACGCCCACCAATCCAGATTCTCACCCAAAGTCCTGCCAGTAACCGTGAGGGCGTCCTCCTTCAGCAAGCCAAGTTGGCGCAGATGGAGCATCACCTCCGGCACGCCCCCCGCCAGAAAAGCCCGGACTGTGGGATGAAAATCCGGACCGTTTGGAAGCACATCTACCAGCCGGGGGACCTGTCTGTTGATTCGGTTCCAGTCATCGACCACGGGCCGCCTCAGGCCGGCAGCGTGGGCGATCGCCGGAATGTGCAGCAGCAAGTTCGTGGATCCGCCGAAGGCGGCGTGCGTGACCATCGCATTGTGAATACTATCGTCGGTCAGGATATCGCTTGTGGTTCTTCCGTCACGAAACAGGGCAAGCGCCGCCCGTCCGGACCGCACGGCCATCTCAAACCAGAGCGGCTCTCCTGAAGGCGCCAGCGCCGAGTGCGTCAGCGCGAATCCGAGCGCCTCTGCAACCACCTGTGAAGTGGCAGCAGTACCTAGAAATTGACAGCCACCTCCAGCTGTTGCGCACGCCCTGCATCCGAGATCCTGGACTTCTTCTATGCTCATTTCTCCGTGCGAAAGCCTCGCACCCACCGACTGAATCTTTCCGGCATCTTCCCCGTTCTCCGGCGGCAGGGTGACCCCACCGGGTATCACCACAGTAGGCAGGTCGTGCATCGCGGCAAGGGCCACCATCATTGCGGGTAGTCCCTTGTCGCAGGTCCCCACGCCTATGACACCTTTGCGTGTAGGAAGCGATCGGATCAACCGACGCAGCACAGTGGCGGCGTCATTTCGATAGGCCAGGCTGTCCATCATCCCGGTCGTTCCCTGCGTCCGTCCATCGCACGGATCCGAACAGTAGCCTGCAAATGGAATTCCGCCAAGACGGCTGATTTCCTTTGCCGCCTCCTCCATAAGCAGTCCCACTTCCCAGTGGCCTGTGTGATAACCCAGCGCAATCGGGCTGCCGTCGGCCGCACGAATGCCGCCCAGAGTACTCAGGATCAGGAACTCCGGCCTGCCCAGTTGGCCAGGATCCCAACCCATTCCCGCATTTTGACTGTACCCGAAAATATCGCCGCTGGGTGAGTTGAGCACCTGTTCCTCGGTTAGCGACAGGAGCTTGCCCTCCGGACCGGGAGCTTTGGAACGAACCTTGTAAATGTCCTCACCTGACGCAATGACATCCTGAAACGACAGCTTGTCGTAACTCATGAGACTTACCTGTTCCTCGCGTTGGAATCAATTGTTCGTGGTCGCCCTGTCCGCCTTACCTTAACCATCCGCACGCAGGGTCCTTTCGTAGATCATCATCGGCTTGCGCCAGAACATCACCTTCTCTTTGTACACAAAATCCTTCTTCTCGTACAACTTGTGGGCCGATTCCATCTCCGTCATCGTACCCAGAACCAGACATTCATATCCCGCCTGTTGAGCAAAGCCGATTGCCCGGTCTACCAGAAGGGATCCCAGACCCTGACGCCGATTGTCTTCCGCCACGAAGATCCACTTCAGCACAGCCCTGGTCGAATTGACCCGATCTACTGCGAGCATCGCCCGGGGCGCTTCATCGCGGTAGAGTGCCACAAAGTGCCGGCCCGCATCCTCATATTCCGAGACAAATTTTTGTATTGACCTTCGGAGCTGGTTTCGAACATGTAGTCCGCACTCGGTCTCCAGTATTTCGTGAACAAAATCGAGAATTTCCTCCGGGTCGACTTCCCCGATGCCTCGCTCCGAGTATGAATCCATAGCAGATCACCTGGTTCTGTCGGGTTACGTCACAGGCCCTACACGTTTTCCGGTTTACTTCAATCCCATCTTTTGCAGATTCTTCAGACTGATCCCCAGACTTTCGAAAGGGTCTCTCTGGCACGTGTCCTGTTCCACAATATACCACCGTGTCCCGGCTTCTTTACACGCGTCCAGAATCGCCGGCCAATTCATGTTCCCTTCTCCCACTTCGGCGTAGAGCTGTTCTCTGCCACGCATTTCCATATCCTTCACATGCACCAGATCCGCTCTTCCCCTGGCCTTCCTGATCCAGTCCGCCGGATCTCCCCCGCCGTGCTGAATCCAGTAGGTATCGATCTCCATCTGAAACACCTCGGGATCACTTTCCTCCATTAGAATCTGAAGCCCTGTGCGATCTCCAAACCGCTCCAGTTCAAAACTGTGATTGTGATACCCGAAGGTCAGATCCGCATCGGCAAGTTTCCGGGCCACTTCCGAGGCCTCTTGTGCGAATTTCTTGTAACCGTCACCACCTGATTCCCGATACGGTTGGGGCAAGCCCCCAATTGCGGGGTATTTGCAGCCCAGGGTCAGGTGTTCGTCGATCACGGCCTGCGTATCGTCTCGCATGCGGTCGTAACTGGTATGTGTTGCACAGATCTCCAGGCCCTCACCATCTGAAAGGTTCTTGAGCTCCTGGGGGTCAATCTCACCAAATGCAGATACCTGCATGGCATCATATCCCAGTGCCTTGACCTTCTTCAAAGACTCGGCGATGTCTGCGGGTGTCTTCGTAAATTCACGCACAGTATACATTTGCGCTGCAAGCACGGTTTCGGACATGACCAGACTCCTTTCATTGCGCGATAGTTAGATCAGGATCTTCAATTACCGGACTAAAATACCACAGTATACCCTGAACAGCCACTTAAAAGTAGGGATGATTCCCATTTGCCATTTTTGTCTGGCTTTTTTGCGGTGGCAGGTTATTTTAGACCATCACGTCGCAACGCGCCCCGATTATTCTCCCCTCTTGTTGCCACTTTCTTGGTTTTTCGAAGCCGATTGCTCGCCCGTGCAAAGGAGTCCCTCGCCATGAATTTGAACCGCGCCAGTTCCGATCAGAATTCCAGGAACAAAGACCTGCTTGCAGGATCACGCTACCTCTCCAAAAGCGTTTCATCCGAAGTGCTGCCGCTCCACATAGAAATGGCCAGTACCGATGCCCTCACCGAAGACCAGATCAATGCCCTGAATGCGCTCGAAATAGAAGCCGCCCGAACATCCATCCGATCTCTCGCGTCACTCTCGGGAATCGGCGAGGCGGACCACCTGGGGGGTGGGTTGGGACTCATCCCGCCGCTCGTGCTCTCACTGGCAGTAGCAGACTACGAACGGATCGAGTACACGATCGAGCACGCGCATACCAGTATCGGGTATTTTTCCGCCCTTTCCGCATTCGGATTCCTGTCCCCAGATTCGGTTGTGAACAGCTTTCGACGCGGCCTGGACATCCCCGGACACGTCTCCTGGCTGCCTGGCGGAACTCAGCTCAATGGCGGCCGGCTCGGGGTAATGATCCCGGTAGCTGTCGGACAGGCGCTGGGGAAACGAGGTGTTTACGGCGATGGCAGCTGGGTAATCGTCCACTGTGGAGATGCAGGTTGGATTTCGGGGCAGGCGCTGAATGGGTTCAATGGTGCGCACGTACACGAGGCTCCAGTCACGTTCGTAATGGATCGCAACGGAATTCAGCTATCCGGAAGCACAAAAAGCATTCTGGACAAGGATCCACGAACGGTGATCTCTGCTCTGGGTGTCGAAATACTGGAGATTCCTACTGTTCACGACGTCGCCGGTCTCTACAGCGCCTATCGGGAGGCCTACAATCTGGCCCAGTCGGGAAAACCGAGTTTGATCTACCCTGTCGGGTACGAGTCAAATCAGAACCAGAAGATCGACCTGACGAATTTCGGCGAGAGATACAGGATTCTCGAGGAGGTCAAGGCCTTCGCAGCGCAGCAGGATGTGCCCATGGACAAGGAAGTCTGGATACCTGGCTCGCTGATGAGTTTCAGGGATATCAAACCTATGCTGGAATGTGTATTCCTGGTCAACGACCTGCCGGGTGGTGCGGGCCATCACGATGGAGGAATGAAAGGCAGGGACGCGGATGAGGTGCTATCGGGTCCGATGTTCAGCCTCTCCGATGCGCAGAACTCGGCCCTGAATGATCTGAGATCACAACCAGCCACGACCGTTGTGACCGATGCACGTCCGGCTCCTGGAAGTCCCAATCTGGTCCTCCCCGCAGATGCCCTGGCCGCCTGCGAACTGCCTGGCGCAGGAGACAAATCCAGTGCCCGCGGAGGATCTGAAGCGGGATATGCTCTGGTTGCCAAAACTTTTCCGCAGCAGGTGTTCGTTGTCGGATGCGACCTCGACCCGTCCACAAAGCTCGGTAAGGCAAGGAGTTTGATACAAGATCACCACCAGTTCGAAATGAGCATCGAGGAACAGGCCGCCGCACTTCTAACGAACGGCCTTGCGACCAGCACCAAAAATCCCCAGCTAAATGTCGTGTCCACTTTCGCGGCATTTTTCGAAGGCATTGCAAGAGAAGGCTTCGATATGTGGCAGTATCAGAGAAACCTCACGGGAGTCAATGAAGGGCTCAACGTCACCTTCCATCTCTCCCACGTGGGCGCCTGCACTGGACGTGACCACTTCTCGGGGTGGGGCCTCGACTGGGTCAATGTGGGCCTCACCTACCTGGACTATCTACACAGATTTTATGCCCCGGCCGATACCCGGGCGGCATTTCTCGCCGTAGTCGATCTCGCTGCACACTATGGGGGTCACGTCATCGGTATTCCTCGCGATGACCTGCCGGTTCTCGTCAAGCAAGACGGGTCCGCCCCTCTGTGGAAAACCACAGATAGATGGGAGGCGGTCACCTCTTACCGTACAGCACCTGGTGCGAAAAAGGCTGTTCTGGCATTGGGTGCGCCCGCCTTTCTCGCGGGCGAGGCTTTCGATACACTCCAGGAAAAGAACATCCCTGTTGACGTACATATTGTGAACGGACTGCCGCTATCGGAGGGTGAACTCGAGGAATTGTTGAAGCCCTATTCGGAAGGCGTGGTAACCATTGAAGATGGGAAAATCGGGGACGCGAATACAGGGCTGAGGGGGTTCGCAGGGCTTGTTGCAACAGGGGCGTCAGCCCTTCGAAACAGCAGTGCACACGTTGGGATCACCGATCCGAGAGTCGCGCCATCTGAAGGACATATGGAAACCTGGGAACACTTTGGGATAACTTCAGAAGCGGTTGTGACCGCTGTGGAAAGTCTGTAGGCAGGAATATACAACGAGTTGAAGACTGCCCAAGCCGTTAAAGCGAGGCAATCCAACCTTGCTTGGCACGCTGAACGCCAGGAATGCGGGATGCATCCGGTTCAGCATACCCGCTGGAATTAGAAGATCCGGTAACTCAGTCCCACATTGAAACTCTGCCTGAATGGCTCTCCTTCAACTGTGGTGATCGATTCCGATATACCCAGGTTGATCTTGTTTTCTATGAAGAAGTTGAACGCGATCGAAATAGATGTGCTCAAGCGAGCGTCCATTCCCGCTCGTTTGTCGATTCGGAATGTATGGAATGTGGTGAAGCTGACCTTGTTCGTGATTTCGTAGATGAAGTCGGTATCCTGCCTGATGTTGTAGACCCTTCCAATATCTCCCGAGAACGGTGTGTCCGCTTTCAGATCAGTGTTGATCTGTGTGCTCCAGCTCAAAGGGCGTGAGTATCGGAAATTGAAGGACATTCCGGGTGTCCGTCTCTCGTCACCCTCGAATGGGGTCAACACCTCGAATTGTACGCCTGCCGTTGCGTCCCACCCGTAGAACCTGTCATTGATCCGCTCTCTAAACAGCACCTCTTGCATCCTCAGTAAGCCGTATCCGATCTCGCTGTGTACCTGCCCCGATTTCTCGATCTCCGCAAGCATGTCCTCGAACCAGTAGTTCTGATA
>CAVOEZ010000265.1:0-6196 GCA_963694355.1 Latescibacteria bacterium UBA2968
CATCAGACGAGTCCGCCGGTGTAAGAAAGACAGGCGGCGGAGGCAGGCCAAGACGCAGACGTCGTTGATTTGAGGTTTTTAGGTTCTCGGCTATATTTCAGATTAGGCTCAGCTGGAAACGAAATCAGGCCACTATGGCGCAGCTGCTCCTGATAAGATCTATTTTTACTCTGGATGGTCCGTTGCACATAAACCAATCCGGATTAACTCCTTCCGATGTCCGCTTTCCACGTCCTGTGGAAGGGCAATTCCCATAGGTACCTGTAGATTCTCAATTATGCTAATTCAATGTGACCGTCTTTGGATCCCTCACCCGCTGGAGCAGGATTAGGCCTACCAGAAAGAATCCGGCAACAGACAGCACTGCTACGCGCTGGTTTCCGCCAAGTGCATACGAGATCTCGCCAAAGAGAATTGGCCCCACTATAGATGAAGATTTTCCGCAGAATGCGTAGAATCCGAACATCTCGGCCGCTTTGCCCTCAGGAATGAGTGAGGACATGAGCGCCCGGCTGGCAGCCTGAACGCCGCCAAGACCAAGGCCTGCCAAGACGGCGATGGCGTAGAACACCGGCTTCGTGTGTACGAAGTATACCCCGACTGAAATAGCTGTCCAGAATATCAATGTCAGTGTGATGACCCGCTTGGCTCCCCAGATATCCGTGGGTCTGGCCAGGGCGAACGATCCTGCGAGGGCGGCGAGCTGGACAACCAGGAAAAGGTAGAGCAGTTCTTGCCGTTCGAACCCCAGCGTGGTTTCTGCAAATATCCCCGCAAAGTATATGGTGGTGTTGACTCCGTCGATGTAAAGAAAGAATGCGAGAAGAAATCTGCGAAGCTGCGTCTGGCCCCAGACGTCCGCCGCGAGTCCTCTGAACCCTCTGAAGCTGTGCACGGCGGCTTTCCAGACTGATAGACTGCCGGTCTGATCCTTGGGGAGCCATAGAAAGCATGGCAGCGAGAACAGCAGAAAAAACCCCGAGACGGAAATCCACGTTAGATCGAACATGCCGCGTGTGACGAGTGGAATGGCGATCAGCAATCCAGCCGCGGAACCGGCATACCCCACACCGAAACCGATACCGGATACGGTACCCTGGCGCTCTGGCGGGGCGATGTCCGGCAGATAGGCGTTGTAGTATACGAGGGCACTTTCGAATCCAATATTGGCCAGCACGGCAAGTGCAAATCCCCACACGACCATGCCCGGCTCAATTGTGGTGAAAAGGGCAACACAGAGCATGCAGATTCCGCTGTTTATGACAAGCATCTTTTTTCGCACACCTGCTTGATCTGCGATTGAACCAAGCAGCGGAGATGAAACAGCCACGAAGAACATGGACAACCCCAGCACTCTTCCCCACCACAGATCACCCAGACCGGTTGAATTCCCTACAATGTCCGATGTAAAGTACACACTGAACACGGTTGCGGTGATCACTGCCGGATACACCGAGTTCGCGAAGTCGTACAAGGCCCATACTGCAATGTTTCTGCGGCTCATTGTCTTTTCCTGATTATGCATCACAAGGTCTTCCTGTTTTCAAAATATATGGGCGAATCGCATGTACAGCCCACTGTTCCCTCCGGAAAACCCGTAGTCCATTCGGACAATCGTGCTGTACCAGTAGAAACGAACTCCGACTCCGTATCCCCCTCGCCAATTCTTTGTGGAAGGTCCTTCTGAAGGATCGAAGATGTGGCCAGCGTCGTAAAAAACCAGTCCTCCCAGATCGAGATTCAGCCGTTTCGAGATCTGCATTCCGAGCCACCTGAGCTCACTGTTGATCAGGACACGACCGTTTCCCCTCAGCCGTGCTTTGGGCAACCCCCGCACCGTTCTGCTGCCCCCAATCAAGGGCCTTTCGAAGAATGGAAGGTCACCAAATGTAGCTGAATTCAACACCCGGTATCCGAAGACCCAGTGCTTCTGAAGCGGAAGAAACTGTCGGTGCTCATAGCTGACGCCACCCCCTTTGAATGTTCCCGATCTTCCCAGACCGTATTCGACGAGAGCCTCCTCGAGCAGGCCACGAGTTGCATTCAGATAGTTGTCTCTGGTGTCGTATCGGATAGCGAACTGAGCTTTGTAAAAGGACCCTCCCGTGTGACCCAGTGGAGAGAATCGTGCGAGGGTCGTCCCCTGATTCGCATTCGGGGTAATGGTATTGTGACCTGCATGAAGGCCGATTCGCATCTTCCATGGAAACTTCAGTGTTTTGATCCAAGTTACTGTCAGGACTGGATACTTTTGCTTGAAGGTTTTCTGCGGTTCCGCGTATGTATCCAGTACATCATCCTCCAGCTCACCGGAATAGAGGGCGAAATTTTCCTTGTCGTAAACGAAATCGATGGTGAGTTGCTGGCTGTCCGTCACATTGGGATAATCCAGAGTTGCCCGGTGCACCCACTTGCCTTTGGACGTGAAGAAGGCCTGCAAACTGCAGGCCCAGGCATAAGGAACGCTTTTTCCATTGTATTCGTAGAGGCTGATACGAAGGCCATATCCAGCGCCATCATCGGAACTGAAGCTTGCCAGTGGAAGTGCTGTAAACCGGCGACCGACCGTTTGATGGACGGGTGTGCGAGCCTCCAGCGTAGCTGGAAGAAGAAAAGTCAGGATTAGCAGGGCAGCCAGGGCGAGTCTGGGAGTCATTGGCGGGAACTAGAACCTGCCCGTCAGGCCGGCCGACAGCAACCGGCCGACTTCGGGTGCACCGACGAATCCTCTGTGCTTCTTGTCCAGGACATTTGTACCATTGATTACGAAGGTGATGGCGCCATTGCTCAGATTGATTGGCAGGTCGTAGGCCAGATTCAGGTCGAATACAGTTGCGGCATCGACCGTACCTCTGTAGACGCCGGAATCCATCGGGAACTCTCCCCGGTATCTGAGCTGCCCTCCCAATCTGAGGCCTGGATCATGCAATTTGAGGGTGGCGCCCAGGTTGAACTTGTTCTTTGGTGCGTTCAATGAGATGTCACCAATACCATCCAGATTTTTGAACAGGTTCTTGTTGATATATGAGTAGCTGCCGGTGAAAGTCCAGGTGGGGTTCGGATAATAAACGAAGCTGAGGTCCATTCCGGATACGTTGACCTTTCCAAAGTTTCTGTATGCGAGCATCACGGCGTGGGGATCGGTAATTTCATTGGGTGTTACCGTTCCAAATGGAATAAATGCCGCTCCGTTGTTGCTGGTGCCTGCAACAAACAATCGGGTGAGTTCATCAACCGGAGAACCGTTGGCATTGCCACCCTGTGAGGGTGAGTCGAGGATCGCGAGGGCCCCCGCCAATTGTGCGACGGCTGGATCCTGGAGTGCCTGCGTAAAGGCTGCACCGAGAGATGTGCTCAGGCTGCCTGCCTCGAGGAACACATTCGGAGTTTCTGTGCGAAGTGGTCCTACAAAATCCGTTGTCCGAGTCCGGTAAGCATCGGCCGCGAAAAGGAATTTGTCTTGAATCACGCCTTTGTATCCGACCTCGAATGTTTCTGTAATTGTGGGTTTGATCTTGGCGATGTCCGTGACCGAATTTTCCAGATTGGCAGAGGGATCGAAACCCAGGGTCTCCCTGTTGAAACTGGCCAGGCTGTTTCTCAGGCCCGGGAGAACCTGGGGGACGATTCCCGCGCACCCTGAACCCTTATGTCGATGCTGGGACTGTATCCCAGTGCGGGTTGGAATCCAGCGCCAATGCCGAAGGGGTCTGTCGCCCGTTTCAAATCAAGAAAGAGATTGTTGCTGGTTGGCGTGCTGAAGGCTCTGTTGTAGGTCAGTCGCAATGTGTTCAACGGGTTAGGTTTTATTACCAGGGCCGCACGGGGGGAGAATACCCTGTCTTCGATGTGATTATGGCCATCCATTCTTGCCGCAAGGACGAGATCGAGTTTATGGTGCAGAGCACTTTCGCTCTGGAGGTAGAAGCCGTATTCGTTGATGTCGTCCTTGTCTTCGTTGGCGCCGTTGATTGTAGATTCCGTATCCGGACGTGTGAGCAGGACATCGGCACCGTAGGTGAATTGCTGCTGTTCTGTCAATTCGAGGGCATGCTGCAATTGCAGAACTGTTAGTGTAGATTTGTCCACGATGGGACTGTTGGTGTTGAGCAATCGCGTGTCTCCTGCATCACTTCGATTGTAAAAGATCTGGGCGAACCAGTCCTTGTATCGAAATCTCGACTGCAGGTGCAGGTAGGACCAGTCGATTGCCTGAACGGCTCCAAGACCCGTCATCTCCAGATTGTTCGCCCTGGTGAGGCCTGCCGAGAATATTGCAGACATATCATCTGACGGGCGCAGATCCAGTCTGAATTCGCTTGTCATTCTCTCCAGTTCGTAGTCGCGGGGATTGGATCCTCTCAGGCGCACCTCTTCCTGATCCACATATTTCCAATCGGTTCCGGCATAGTACTGGCCGGAAACCTTGTAGCCAATTTTGTTTTCCGAGCTGCCTGCGTGCCGAAATGATACATTCCTCAGACTTCGCTCACCACCCAGGATCCCGATGGAAGTCCCCTCAGATCCAAATGGAGATCTGGTGATGATGTGCATCACCCCATTGGCGCTGTTGGGGCCATACAACGCCGATCCCGGACCCAGGACCACCTCTATTCGCTCGATGTCGTCCTGAGTGACCGGGATGAAGTTGTGGGCATTCACCCGTAGAGAAGGCACTCGGGCGATCCTGTTGTCTACCAGGGTAAGCATTGCTCCGGAAAACACATTGTTGAACCCCCTTACCACTGCATTCGCCTGGGCAAGACCCGTTTGAGCCATATCCACCCCCGGCACATTCTTCAAATGTTCTGCCACAGTGAGATTCGGTTTGTTCCGGATGTCTTCCGACTCTACGATCGAGACGGATGCCGGAGCATCCAGGACCTTTTCACGTCTGCGAGACGCAGACACGACCATTTGCTCCTGGAGGAGTGTCTCCGAAGCCAGTGTGAAATTCAGCTGCTTCGTTGCACCGTTTTCTATCAGGACATCTGACCTTCTCACGGTCTTGTATCCGATGAAGGAGACAGAAATCTCATATGTTCCGTCACCGAGACTCTCGAATCGGTATGTGCCACGCAGATCCGTAGTCATTCCTCTGCTACCGGACAGGTGGGTCCCTTCCAGCACGACGTTTGCACCCGGAAAACCTTCGCCAGACTCATCTCTTACCGTACCATGGATTTCGCCTGTACGAGCCGGCTCATTCTGGCCAATGGCCGAACTTGTGAGCAGGAAGCAGAAAGCGGCGATGAGCGTTATTCGCATTTCCGTTCTCCTTGTTTGAACGGGAGTGTATCTATCCGATGTCGTCGTTCGCCCTTTGGAGCAGGGCTCTCATATAGGAAATGCAATAGGCCAAGCCGGCTCTACTGTTCTCATCTCCCACAAGCTGAGGTATGTGGTCGGGCATCACCGCGCCGCTGAAACCTACCTGACGCAGGGCGTTCATCACCTTGCTCATGTCCATGTATCCGTCATCCGGATAAGTCTCTTCGAAATGGGGCAAAGGAGCACTTACATTGCGAAAGTGGATCTGTGCGATTTTGCCTCGGCCTCCAAAATCCTCTATCATTTCGAAGACGTCCTTGCCCATCTGATCTCCCCCTTCCGACCACGTGCCCACACAAAACAGCAACCCCCAGTGTTTGCTTCCCGAAGAGACTTCCTCCGCTCGTTTGTAACCATTGTAATGGGTGATCATTTTGCCTACACCATTCATGGTTTCCAAAGGTGGGTCATCGGGGTGCAGGGCGAGTATGACATCAGAGGCTTCGGCCTGAGGGAGCACCGCATTTACGAAATATGTATAGTTTTCCCAGATTTCTTCGGTTGTATACGTACGGTCGTAGCGCTGCTTCTCTACCTTTTTTTTGAAATCTTCCAGATCGAAAACACGCGCCGAATACCCTCTTCGGACGACGCGATCCGTGCTGTAGGTATTCCCGGGATGAAAATCGTAGACGGCAACGGGAATACCCAGTTCGCCGAGGATCCGGATGAATTCGCCGTAGGTCTCGATGTCTTCATCTCTGCCCGCCTGACCCAGCTGTATTTTGGTGGAGTGATAGGCATCGTGCCGGCCACTGTAGATCTGAATGTCATGTTCCGAAAGTCGCTTCTGAAATGCACTGATACCGTCCATCGCAGGCGGTTCCGTACCCCAGTGCATTTGTGCCCAGCGGATCCCGATTTG
>CAVOEZ010000266.1:0-6183 GCA_963694355.1 Latescibacteria bacterium UBA2968
TGTAAGGTGATCAGGAGATGCGGCCAAAAGAGATGAAAGGACTTGAAGAGGGCTTTTATGATCTCGCTTGGTGGTGGAAATACATACGTGGGTATCTCCATCACGCGGACGACGATTTCGGATATCGAGATGACGGCGATAGCGATACCCAGGATTATCGCGATTTGAGTTCCCGCGAAGTCCATCGAAGTGAGGGCCGACCAGTTGATCGTGCGGTTCTCGTTCTGCGGTTCCTGCCCCATCCATTTCCTCCATCGTGGAAAACAACTTGAGTTCAATCGATCGATCAGGTTTCACCGGTCTGCTCCTGAACCGAGTCGAAGATGTTCTGCTTGATCTCTCCGACAATTTCGAAGAAGTGGGGTTCTGTAGTAATCGAGAGCGGGCGAGGCCTGGGGAGATCGATGTCGTAGACTTTCGCGTTTCGGCCTGGCCGGGGTGTCATGACGTAAATGCGATCCGAGAGATAAACAGCTTCTGGAATCTGGTGGGTTACGAAGACAATGGTCTTTTTGGACTGCTCCCAGATTTCCAGGAGCATCAGGTTCATTTCATCCCTTGTAAATGCGTCGAGAGCACCGAACGGTTCGTCCGTGAGGAGTACTGCCGGATCATAGGCGAGCGCCCGAACAATGGATGCCCGCTGCTGCATTCCGCCCGACAGTTCCCGTGGATGGTGATGTTCGAATCCCTTAAGCGAGGTGAGCGTGAGGAGTTCCTGAATTCTATCCGCATAGTCATCTGGATTCTCCCCCATGATTTCGAAGGGGAATCGGATGTTCTGCAACAGGTTTCGCCAGGGGAGCAGATTCGATTCTTGAAAGACCATGCCCACATCCCGGCGGGGACCGTCGACCTCGCGGTCATAGATGGATATTTTTCCGGAACTGAGGGACCATAGTGCTGCCATAGCCCACAAGAGCGTACTTTTTCCACAGCCGCTTGGGCCCACGATGGAGACGAATTCACCCTCGCCTACGGTCATGTCGAAGCCGTCCAGGGCCTGCACATCCCCTCGAGCTCCGGAGAATGTCTTGGATGCTTGTTCGACTGAAATGACTTGTTGATTCGACATTGCGTGATTCCGGCATACTCGATTCAAAGAAAGGAAGTCCTAAAATAGACTCTAGAAACAGCGGGGATTATAGGGGATCTGGAGCATCAGAACAAACAGTTTTTGATCGCTTGCCCTGCAACTCTTACCGGCGAAAGCCCACTCTTATCGAAACTCACTCCGTACGTTCGAGCCTGGTCGAGAACAGACGATTAGGACAAGCCATCTCCCGAGCCTCGCTTCTCGACCAGGCTCGAAGTGACGGGGTGATTCACACTCACCATCTCAATTCTACCCTCGCATCCGAAATGTCCGGAGACTTACCAGGCTGGCAATAGCATAAAAGATACCGCCGATGATAAAGATGGTACTGGACGGGAGAAACAACTGGAGGGTCATCCAACCAAGCATAGGTCCTGCTGCTGAGCCGAAGTCGGAGGATGTGACGTAGGCCGCAACCGTGCGTGGTCCTCGCGTACCGGCTTCGGCCATCATAACCACCGTAGCTCCGACGCCACATACGAAGAAGAGCAGTACCATCAGAACCAGCATGATGATCCCGGGACTGGTGGATGCGGTAAGCAGTGCGAGTGCTCCGATCGAGAAGAAGAGAAGCGCAGCTTTTCTTCTTCCAATGCGATCACTGAAGGCGCCCAGGAGCGGAGCCGTCAGGCCGTCGACTACCCAGCGCCCCGCCAGAAGCAGGCCGTTGAGCGTGGCAACTCCTATGACGAAAGCTCCCACACTCAGGCTGTCGCCGACATTTTCTTTCAGCACGGACCCAAGGGTGGACATCATCAGACCTGCGCCGACACATCCGACGATGAAGCCGCAAACATACATGGTGGGATTCTGACCGACAGGCACTGTAGACGTGTCGACACTTCGATCGATGTGCGGCAGGCCTTTCCGGGAGAGTACGCCGAGTGGCACGCCCAGGAGAGACAAACCGCCAAATATCGTGAGGGTCAGCGTGAAGCCGATGATATCGTGACCAATCGCACCGATGAGATTTCCGCCAACAGACCCCAGGCGTGATATTCCGTTGTAATACCCCATCATCCTTCCGATGGTGACATCGGGAGAACTGTCCACAACGGTCATCAGTCCGATCTGGCGGATGAAGGACCAGGCGAGTCCCCATAGAATTCTGGCACCCAACAGGACGGGAAACGCAGCGACCGTGCCATAGATGAAGGTCGTCCCTGCACCGAGAACCAGCGCGAGTACGACCAGGAGGGTGAGGCTGTGATTTCGGGTAAGTCGTTCGGCGAGATGGTTGGTGAAGAGGCGAATCCAGCGGTTTACCGAGAGGATCAGGCCGACCTGATAGGGCATCAGGCCCAGTTCTGTGTAGTAGGTGGGCAGGACCGAATAGAGGGTCTGGTCGCCCAGAAGCGAGAATGCTGTGGCGAGCGCGATCAGTACGACAGGGCGAGAAGGGCGCATTGAGAATCTGGTTACCAGGGAGAAGAATAGAGAACTAAGCGAGGCTTATCCAAACGTTACGCCCGAAGCGACATGGTGAGACTTTCTTGCTCTCGCCAGTGAAATAGGATGCGTTTCGAATGTCGCAGGTAAGCGGCATAGTCCCTCCCAATCACCTTCCTTTTGGAACCGTTCGGCAACTTTCCGCTGGGCAAGGCATTGTATCTGCCTCGGGCTTGAGTGATTCTCCGGGAGCTGTTCACTGCGATTGTCATGACGCGGTATGGCGACCCGGTTTCGAATCCTACTTGCATTGACCAAATAGAGGTGTTCCCCTTCTGACAGTTCTGGGCGTACGATCCGACACAGTGGCCCATTGCCTTGCCCTCATCCTGCAGCTGCTTTGTGGACAGCAATTCCTTGATCGACCACTGGACCTTTTCACCAGACCCGGAACTGTTTTCTTCCATCTCAAGTGGATCCAGTCCTGAAGGTTCCCACTGTCGATGAGGGAGACGTGTATCCCTTGCCAGCTGACGGTGCCACTGTTCGACCTGGTTCAGAAGTTTCAGAATACTCCTGCTTTTTACGGAGAAGTTGGGTTGGGCGGGAGGCAATTGCAGTATTTCACCTCCTGGTTGAGCGATCTCTTGGGGTACGTACTTCTGATTATAGATAAAGTCTACAATCGGACCGACATGATCGGGGTCGAGCATGGGATTGTTGACGAAAAAGTGTATAACCGTCTTCCAGAAGTCTTCATTCTCAAAGGTAGTACCGAGTCGCGTTCCAATCACGGTTCTGACCAGGGGCTGTTCACCCTCGAGTCCAAGTATCTGGCCCCACCGGAGCGCTTCCTCAATGGTGTACTGGTCGGGGGCCTGCAGGAACAGGTGAGCCATTTTCTTGGTCAGCTGTACGGGAATGTCGGACGTCCGGATGTTCTGTCCCGTCCCGATGTGTACGAACCAGTTCTGCTGACGGGATGTTTCCTCAGATTCCGTACGGAACCAGGCGGCGTCCATGAAGACGGGGACATCATATTTGGCCAACAGGTGACGAGCGAGCGAGCCGAACTGTCTCCGTGAATTGTGACTGTCGGACTTCCAAAGGTCGAGCGGACGGATCCGGAGTCTGTAATGCGAAGCCAGGGCGCGAAGCCCTTCAATGAACGTATTCCCTTCCTGTGGACCGAGGACCGAAATGGCCGGCTTGGTGCCGAAGAGATCGCCGTTTTGCTCCACATGAAGAAGGAGGTTCAGGAACGCTTCCCGTCCGTGTGCATCCAATCCCGGATGCGCAAATGCGTCGTGGATCTTTAACAGGTGATCGTGTCTGAGCTCCTGTCTGTCGATGTCGCCCTTGTAAAGCAGGTCTATGGTATCTCGGGGACGCCTCGAATGGCGCTTCATTCCGGCCAGAGCCGCTTCACCCTTCACGCGGATGGAGAGTTCGAGTTCTTTCTTCCTCTGATGTGGGCTCTTGTGGGCGGCCGGACTCAACCCATGAGATGTACACCAATTCTGATAATCCTCTAGCGAATTCAGATTCATGGATTTGACATGGACTAGTACTTCTGCGTCGACACTTTCACTCTGCTTGAGCTTCTGAGCCAACTGTCGTTCATGCCGACGTTCCTGCCACCCTTTGTTGACGGCACCCTTCAATCCATTGTCTCTGCACCAGGTCTTGTAGGATTCAACAGTTTTAAGATCCAGGGATGCGATGTGGGCCATCAGGTCGGTGTTTGCCCGAGCGGACGCACCACGATGGCGTCCCTTTTTTCGTTTGTTCTGTGTTTTGGGCATCGACTACCTCCAACGATTAACTTACTCGTACACCGCTCTGGTACCAAGCGAAAGATGCATCAGTTGGTCGGATATTGAAACCGAAGGCCGTTTGAATCACAATTCACCGATCAATTCGGTTGGACTGGATGCAAATCGAAATTGTTTCAGGCAGGAGAAAAGCATGTATAGTATGGACTAGCGTACATCGTATCGGAGGATGGCAACGTACGCCCCGGCAAAACCCAGAAGGGCGAGAAGAGCGAGGTTGAGAATCGGCAGGAGGTTCCTTGCGAGGCAGGCGGCCAGGGCGGATTCCCACCGCCTGCCACAGTGGTTATGGTTCCCTCTGAATCGATCATCCGGATTCTGGCCTGCTCCGCGATATATACGTTTCCATTGCCATCCAGCAGGAGGCCTGCAGGTATACTCAAGGTTGCTTCAGTTGCGGGACCTCCATTGCCGTATCCAGGGGAGCTGGCAGTTCCTCCACCCGCAAAGGTTGTGATCACACCAACAGGGTCCACTTTGCGCACCCTGTTGTTCTGTGTATCCCCGCTATGTAGAGATTTCCTGATGCGTCCAAGATCGCCGCCTCAGGACCGACCAGGGACGCCTTAGAGGCAGGCCCACTATCGCCGAGGTAGCCGCCGGCTACCACGGCGATTGAACCAGAAGCGTCCACCATAAGAATGTGATAGTTGTTCGCATCCGCTATGTAGAGATTCCCCGCAGCGTCAATGTGAATGCCGTTTGAGAAGCTCAAACTCGCATTCGTAGCCAGACCCGGGGCCGCAGGTGAGGCGCTGCCGCCGCCCGCGACTGTTGAAATGATGCCGGCCGAATCGACTTTTCGAATTCTCGAAGACTCGGAGAAGAAGATGTTGCCAGCTTTGTCCGCAAATACACTCAGCGGCCTAATAGCTGCTTCCGTCGCAGGTACGCCATCGCTGAAGGGAAATGTCTCACCAGTACCGACAACTGTCCTGATGGTACCAGTGGCGTCAACTTTCCGAATTCGATTGTTGGATTGGTCAGCTATATAGATTGCACCTGAATCGTCGCCGTAAACACCACTTGGCGAATTCAAATTGGCATCTGTAGCAGGTCCTTCATCACCACCGAAGCCCTGTGTTCCATTTCCGGCCAGGGTGGTAATAGTGCCAAGCGTGTCAACTTTGCGGATACGGTGGCTCCAGCGCTCCGCAATGAACAGGATGCCGGACTGATCTACGAATAACCCCGTCGGACTGTTCAACCCGGCTTCCGTGGCAGGACCGTTATCGCCCAGCACGCCAAAATCGCCACCTCCGGCTACCGTTGATATCGTACCTTCGGGGTCGACCTTACGAACGCGCTGGGACTCGGCGATGAAGAGGTTCCCACCACTATCCAGAAAGAGTCCCACAGGACTCTGAATCGGTGCGTCTGTTGCCGGGCCTCCATCTCCGTAAGTCGGCCAACCGGCGCTGCCACCTCCAGCGAAGGTGGTTATCGTGCCGTCTGTGTCAACTCTACGGACGAGATTGTTCGCCGTGTCTGCGATGTACATTCTTCCCGTTCCATCCACAATGACGTCGTTTGGCCGATTCAACGCGGCCTCGGTCGCCGGTACGTTTTCGCCCAAGTAGCCACCAGCGAAGGTGGTTATGGTCTGGGACCAGCCCGTACTGGTTGTAATTGGGATCAGAAGCGCGGCAACGAGATATCGTGAACGTTGAGAAGTGATAAATTTTGCTATTCTGCATCTATAGGTCTGGAAGATCACTTGATACCCTCCTGTGGTATGGCGTTCCCACGTGGGAATAGTCCCTCTATGGCTCAGGAAATTGTGGCATCCTGGCGGGACAGAACGGCTCTGGCATCTACCGGAGGCCCTGAATGTGCGAAAACCAAAAAAAAGAGCACACCTTT
>CAVOEZ010000267.1:0-6158 GCA_963694355.1 Latescibacteria bacterium UBA2968
CGCGGCCACCCTGACGAGTATATGCGATAATGCTCTTGACCATAGACTCAGTCCAGTACTCCGGGTGACTGCCGAGCAGCACGCAGGAATATCCGGACAGGAGCTCCAATTGGCGTTCGTGCAAATCTTCGTCCGCAAAAACATCATAGCCGATGCCTGTTTGTTCCAACCAGTCGATCAGATAGAGATTGGCGGTAAGATTGTGCGCCCCCCAATTTTGAAAACCCGCCGTGGGGTTCCAGCCTCGGGTAGGCTGCCTTCTCGAATAGTAATAAACCGTAGACCCGTCCTCGTGGACATCATATGTGCATAGTGTCCTGTCCAGAACGCCATCCTCTGTATAACTGTATGCCGCACGGTTGCTTCCGTACGCCTGCCAGGTTAGTGTGGGAACCAGGAAACCCAGTTTTGATGTGGGTTTCGAAGCGGAAACGACAAACGGAATGAACAATCGGTCGTATCCATTCTCCAACTTTGCGGTATAGATGCCCGAAGAAACGTCCTCAGGGATGGCAAGATCGACGGATGGCTCCCAACCGGCGTCCTCGAGATCATCCGCGTGAAAATATATCGCATTGTAATCCCCGGGACATTCAGTGAAGAGGCGCGATGGCAGGCCCGACCAAAAGGGACCTGTAACCGCTCGGCCTGGTGCATTTACGGCAACTCCGTGATTGGCATTGCCAGATGTGTCCACGACCTTGCTGCCTGAGACCTCTTCGCTCAGGTCCCAGCATCCAATCATCGGCTTCAGCCGATCAATTTCTTCCCAATTTGACAGAGTCCATATCTGATCTCGTGACAACACGCGGTCGATCAGAGCAGGGTGTGCGATCTTCCCCGTGAAATGAGCCTGGTGAGAGCCAGGGTTACCGGCGTCTTCACAGGCACCGAACAGCAGAGGCGACGCGCCCTGGAATACTGGACCGGGCGGGATAAGCTTGCTGGCGAACACCAGTGGATCGTGGGAGCTTCTTGTTTCAACTGAATCTGAGGTATCTCCAAGGCGTTGGTAAATGCCCATCTCACCAGCCAACGGATCATAGGTGAATGCCACAAACTGCCACCCACCCACGTGGGCGAACTCCCGGGCGGTAGCCCAGTGCGCTGTCCTGCCATCGTGGGAAACCGCGGCGGTGATAAATTGCTCGCCCCCAAAGAAGAGTCCGAAACCCAGATTGTCGCGGGACCACTTTGCAGCAAGGGTCCGCCACCCACCCCCGCGAAGGGTGGGCTGAAACCACAGAGCGAGCGTAAATTCGCCCGGGGGGTTCAATGAAGCTGAATGCGGGATCTCGATATAGGATCCATAATCTGTTTCCCGCTCCCCAACCTCGATTGTTTCAGGAGCAGCCCAATCTACTTCCTCTTCTCTGTACCCGGGACCGGAAGGATTCGGATCCCCGTGCAGGAGTCGTACCACTTTGAAATCCGCCTTGCCGGGTGGCCCACCCAGTCTGAATGTCAAATGCTCGCCCGGTCCGGCGGTAATCTCATCGGCGTATCCCTCCAGACCCATACCCGGAACGAGAGATGACTTCTGTGTTCGTCGGTCAGGCACCTCGTTGTCCTTCCAGTCCAACAAGTGGGATAGTGTAGTCGCAGTATGTCATCAAGCCGATAGATCCTTCTTCGACGTCCGGCGTGAAGATTTCAGCCAATGCTTCTTCCACGGAATTGTAATAGGCGAACCCCATTCTTGCCGAGATTTCAGAACTCAGTCCTGGAGAAACCAACGCGAAGTTGATCCGCTTTCTCATCCGCCCCACCTGGATTCCAGCCGCACAGGCGTTTGGATCATCGACTCGCCCTTCATCCAGGGCATTTTGCAGTTCATCCGGATCATTCCCCATGTAATCGGCATACTGCGGATGAACCGTGATACCTTCATCGCAGGATGTCAAAAGGATCAACGTACCCCCATCGGAGACCATTGGCTCCCCCATCCAGATCCCTTTGCTGCAAAACCAGAGATCCAGTTCTGAAGGCGAGTTCACAACGACCACAGGGTATTGCCTGGCAACGGTTATGCTGTAAAGATCGCGGGAGAATTGGACGCCTGCTCGATGTGCCTCCACAAAGTGGCCGGCAACGCACTCGTACAGATCACCTTCGCTTGTGAGGACCGCATTGAGAATGAAGTCCAATCCGATCCGGTCTTCCACAAACATCTCGAGATCCTTGCGCATTGGACCTTCGTAGTCACCCAAAAGATTTCGCTCTTCCGCTGCACCACGCGCATGAAAGGCGTTTACTGTCACATCATTGCAGACACCGGGTAGAATGATCTTGGCACCCCCGCTGTAACCGGCATCGGAGTGGGGTGAAATATTTCCGATCCCGATTCGTACATCCGCGTTCACAACCGCGCGGTTCACCCAGGCAGGGATTCCGTTCGAGGAATCGCCGAGGTACTCGAATGCATCCGTCTGTTCACAGGGCGTGTTGAATACATCATATTGTTCCACCACAGACCTGCCCAGCTTGGCAAGGATTTCGGTCTCCGACATAGGCCTGTGCGTCCCCAGAGCGATAACCACCTGGATATCGTCACGGGAAACGCCAACGGAGCAAATTTGCTCCAGCACTGGGGGCAGCATCAAGTGAACGGGGGTTTCCCGTGTGAAATCATCGACAATAATGGCCACGCTCTGACCTGGCTTCACGAGCTCATCAAGTGGCGGAGACCCAATAGGATTGGCAAGCGCATCCTGGATGAGACATTGGGGGTCAGTCGGCGTCTCGATGTGTTTGGGACTTACGACTTCACCCAGAAGAGGGTCTGGAATGGTTACGGAAAGGGTATCGCCGCCGAATGGGAGATCGAAAATCATAGGGAGCGTTTTGAGTCCAGATTCGAGTGGACCGTTATACAGCACGTTTGACTTCAGGTTTTTCGAAGGCGACTTTAGATATACCTGACCAACCCACCATCCACATCGATTGACGCGCCTGTAATATAGCTTGCACGCTTGCTCGCCAGGAAGGCTACGACAGCTGCAATTTCATCAGCCTCGGCAACCCTCCCAAGTGGGGTCTGCTCGCTGACATCCTTGTAATAGGCCTCCAGCTCGGCATCGGGGGCGAAGTAGTCGAGCGTACTCCCCCACGCCTCACTCTTCACATTTCCAGGGCTGATGCTGTTTACCAGAATTCCATATTTCGCCAAATTGTCCGAGAGGCCCTTGTTGAAGGCGAGACAGGCGGCACGATCGGTACTGTTCGCGATGTAATCCGGCGCTATCTGACGACCTACGATCGAGTTGATATTCACGATCCTCGGCTGGTCGGTCTCCTTGAGAAACGGCAGCGCGTGACGAACACACCGCATTGCGGCAAAGAGTTTCACGTCGAGATCGGCTTTCCATCGCGTTTCATCGACTTCCTCGAATGTCCCGGGGAGGGCACTGCCGGCGTTGTTCACCAGGATATCTATGCCGCCCAATGAATCTGCAGCGGCGGTCACGAATGCGTTCACCTGGTCATCATCGGTAACGTCTGTCGCCAGGGCGATTACCTTACGCCCGGTCTTCTCCCGTAGCTCGCTGGCGGTGGCTTGAAGCGCTTCGTCACCCCGGGCGCAAAGCGCGAGATCCGCGCCTTCGTTGGCCAACTCAAACGCGATGGATTTGCCAATTCCCTTGCTGCCGCCTGTGACTATTGCCCGACGGTTCTCAAGTCCGAGATCCATCCGATACTCCTGTATTTTTGATTGTTTTCAGCACATCTGGAAGATGCAGACCACTGTCTACAGATACAAAGTCTGGATTACAGCCTGCATCGATACTCAGTAGCTGGCCCCGGTAGTGATCTTAATATCTTCTCCATTGATCGCACGGGCCTCATCCCTGCAGAGATACGCAACGAGATCTGCAATCTCCTCCGGTGGAATAAACCGCCCCTGGGGATAATCTTTCAGAAATTCCTTCATTGTTTCTTCGTAGGTCATTCCTTGCTGTTCTGCCCATTTTTCAGCGTGCATTTTCGCCGAAGGCGTGTCGATGGCTGCCGGGCTGATCGTATTGGCGGTGATGTTGTGCCAGCCCACTTCCAGGGCGAGAGACTTGTTGAATCCCAGAAGTCCGTGTTTGGACGCGGCATAAGCGCTGTAATCGGGTGTGCCGACGTGAGCATTGGTGGAGGCGATTGAAATAATTCGACCCCATCCATTTTTCATAAGATGCGGCAAAGCATTGCGAGTGCAGAGATAGGGACCGCAGAGGTTTACATCAATCACCCGACACCACGCGTCGTCATCGTGGTTCAACACCGGATGGACCACGTTTGTCGCGGCGTTGTTCACCAGGATGTCGAGGCGACCAAAGGTGGATACTGTATCCCCGATCAGGCGTTCGACATCATCCCTTGAACTGATATCCCCATCTATCCCAAGCGCTTGAACACCAAGACTTTCTACCTCCTGTCTCGTACTCTCGATTTCACCCACGTCAGCGAAATATTTGACCTCGCTGTCCACCCGCCTTACACGCTCGGTGCTGAGCGACATGATGCAAACGTTTGCACCAGCAGACGCGAGCCTCAGGGCAATAGCCTTGCCGAGCCCGCTGGCGCCCCCTGTTACGATTGCTGCACGCCCTTGAAGGAATGTGTCCGACATCGGAAACCCTTGGGTCAAATGGTAAACTCAAAATCCTGCAGGACGAGTTGAACGGATTCCAATATAACGCTGTAGCGTCTGCATAACCGGATGAAAACAGCTTCGGCTGTGAGGTATCTCTTAGCGGGTAAATGTTCTTTGTTTCAGAGCCTGTCGGTCGATTTCAATGCCCAGCCCCGGACGATCCAGAGGGACTTTGAGTGTCCCACCAGATAACTCGAAGGGCTCGACCAGGAGGTCGGCCACGCGACCAAATGGTTCAGGAGCGAATTCGAAAGGCAGCAACATTGATGATACCGCCGAAGGTTGATACGGCAAGGCGGATGCAAGCTGGATGGCTGCAGCCGTTCCAACGGCCGAGGCATATCCGTGTGGTGTACATTCCACACCGAAGGCATAGGCCATGTCGACGATCTTCTTGCATTCAGTCAGCCCACCCGCAAGGCCCGTTTCAGGAAGAATTATGTCCAGAAGTCTATCCGAAAGAAAGTCACGATAGCCTGCTCGGGTGGAGAGTGTTTCACCACCCGCCAGTGGGATATCGACGCGTGACCGGAGGGAACGCCAGCCCGGGATGTCATCTGGCGAAAGCGGATCTTCGAACCAGGTGACTCCAAGATCTCTCAGGGCGCCGGCCATTTCGACTGCCTGACGACAGGTGTAGGCCTGGTTGGCGTCCACCATTACCCGAACACCTCCAGGAATCGCCTCAACCACCTTCTGTACCCGGTCCAGGTCCTCCTTCTGATCAAGCATCCCCACTGCGACTTTGATCGCGCCAAAACCTTCGCTGACGAATCTTGTTGCGAGATCTGCAGGATCAGCAAGGTCCTCAGACCCCGGAGATGCACGGAGATATCTGACCGCAGAGGCATAACATTCGAGCTCTGTTCGGACAGGGCCGCCGAGGAGTCGGCAAACGGGAACACCCAGGGACTTCCCCTTGATATCCCAGCAAGCGATATCGATCGCTGAGATGGCTGCGAGTGCCGTGCCCGAAGAGGAAAAATCCCTGGCATCGTGTATCAATCGGCTCCAGAGCGCTTCATTCATCGTTGGATCCGCTCCGATGACCACGGGTTCACAGAGATCTCTGATCATTTCTGCAACAGGCATCGGAGGCCCGTAACCCTCTCCCCACCCGCTGATCCCTTCGTCGGTATGCACTTCGATCAGCAATGCAGGGGCATTCGTGACCCACCCCTTTGAATAACCCCACTCTGGATCCTGCGGAAAGCTCAGAGGAAAGGTATCGATGCTTGTGATTTTCATGTATCCATACCTGTCGGGTAAGATGCAGGATGCACTGCCATTTCTAATCCGCTCGGTATTCCAGAGAATATACGGTCACCGGACCATCTACCGAAGGGGTCAGCGCGTGCCGTTTTCCTTTGGGAATGAATACCACGCATCCCGGTTTGATATCTGAATTCTCATCCCCGATCTCCATCACACCACTTCCCTGGATCACGATGTAGATCTGGTTTAAATCATCATGAACGTGCGGATTCGCCTCGGTGATCTGCAGAATGTGCAGACC
>CAVOEZ010000268.1:0-6157 GCA_963694355.1 Latescibacteria bacterium UBA2968
GATTCTGCCTGCAGACGGGGTTTACGCGGCTTGGGTTCATACTCCGGAAAGGCATCCTGGAATCTTGAATTTGGGCTTCAGGCCCACATTCAATGGCAAGTCGAGAACGCTCGAGGTTCACCTCCTGGATTTTTCAGGCGATCTTTACGATCGGGAAATCACGTTGGAAATGGTGCACAGGATTCGGGGCGAACAAAAGTTCGAGGGTCCTGACGCACTGGTTTCACAGATACGTGCGGACATCGAAACCGCACGCAAGGCACTGTCCCAGACAGATGTAACTCTTACACGGAGGTAATTCAGTTGGCGTTGACAAAGGAGAAGAAATCCGAACTGATCGGGACCTACGGAAGTGACGCCCAGGACACCGGATCTACGGAGTCGCAAGTCGCCCTGCTTACGGAAAGAATCCGCGACCTTACCGAGCATTTTCAGACACATAAGAAAGACCATCATTCCCGGCGCGGTCTTCTGAAGCTCGTTGGACAGCGCAGGCGGCTCCTGCGTTATTTGCAGAAGAACGACCTGGCGGGGTACAGGGAATTGATCGGTAAGCTCGGCATTCGCGGCTAATCGAAAATCAAGATGGACACTGGTCGTGGACCAGAAAAATTCAAGGGCACAGGTATCGTCACCCCCTCTAACCAATGACAGCTTGATTGCCCGAAATATCAGTAGTTTTTCAGGAGGAATTAGTGGATGATTGAAAAAGTAGAGTTGGAGTTAGAGGGGCGTACACTGTCGATTGAGACGGGTCGGGTAGCCAAACAGGCTCACGGGGCGGTGTGGATGCGCTATGGTGAAACAGTGGTCCTGGTGGCAACTGTTGCAGACACACGGGAAGCGACAATGGATTTCTTCCCGTTAACCGTGGATTACAGGGAAAAGTTTTATGCTGCGGGACGCATTCCCGGCAACTTCTTTAAGCGTGAAGCAGCACCTTCCACAACCGAAAAACTCAGTGCAAGACTGATCGATCATACGGTGCGTCCCCTGTTTTTGATGCGGAATGTGGAAACGCAGATCCTGGTCACGGTGTTATCTTTCGATGGAGAAAATGATCCGGCGGTCCTTGCGATGGTTGGTGCATCGGCCGCGGTTTCCATTTCAGATATCCCTTTCGATGGTCCCGTGGGTGCGGTCAGAGTGGGTCGTATCAAAGGGAAGTACGTGATCAACCCGACCTACGAGCAGATCGGGGAAAGCGATATCAGCCTGATCGTATCGGGAAATCGCGAATCGATAATGGCTGTAGAGGGGGAATGCCACGAGGTGCCGGAGGCAGAGGTGCTCGAGGCCCTCAAAGTGGCGCACGAAGCCATCGTCAAACTCATCGAAATTCAGGATGAGTTGGTCAAGAAATGTGGAAAGACCAAGCGTGAAGTCGCTGTAGTGGAAGAGAACGAGGAGCTCACAAAGGCGGTTCAGGATTTTGCAAGCGCTCGCGTCAAAGATGCCAACCGGATCACCGTCAAAGAAGAGCGTGAAGCGGCCCTGATTCAGATTGGCAAGGATGCACAGGAAGCTCTGGCCGAACAGTTCCCCGAAATGGAAGGTGCGATCTCCGGTGGTGTGTCCGCAATCGAAAAGTCGGATATGCGTCAGATGATCCTGGAAGAAGGACTTCGTATCGATGGCCGTGCCGTTGACGAGGTTCGTCCCATATCCATCGAACTGGCTGCATTGCCGCGCGCACACGGATCCGCTATTTTTTCGCGAGGACAAACTCAGGCCTTGTGCGTAGCCACCCTGGGCAGCAAGATGGACACCCGAATGGTGGATGACCTTGAAGGGAAATCCTTCAAGACATTCATGCTCGATTACAATTTCCCATCCTTCAGTGTTGGGGAAACCCGCAGAATAAGTCCTCCCGGAAGACGCGAAATCGGGCACGGAATGCTTGCCGAGAAGGCATTGGAACCCGTCGTCCCAACGGAAGAACATTTCCCATACACCATCCGTGTGGTTTCCGAAATACTGGAATCCAACAGTTCGTCCTCTATGGCATCTGTATGCGGGGGAACGCTTGCCTTGATGGATGCCGGAGTACCGATCAAAACGCCGGTCGCCGGAGCAGGTGTGGGACTTGTGGTCGAAGGGGACAAATGGGTAGTTTTGACGGATATTCTTGGTGCGGAAGATCACCTCGGTGATATGGATCTTAAAATCACCGGAACGGCTGATGGTGTTACCGCAATGCAAATGGATATCAAGATTTCGGGAATCAGCTTCGACATTTTCGAGGTGGCCTTTACGCGCGCCCGTGCGGCGCTCGATCACATCCTCGGGCTGATGAACGAGGCCATTTCGGCTCCGCGCGAATCCCTGTCTGAATACGCGCCCAGAATCCTGTCGATCAAGATCGACCCCTCCAAAATTGGCGCGGTAATTGGCCCAGGCGGGAAGATGATTCGAAGGATCGAAGAGACTGGCGCCACCGTATCTGTGGAAGACGATGGAATGATTACGGTCAGTGCGGTAGACGCTGCGGCAGGGCAGGAAGCAATGAATATGATCAAGTCCATTACGGAGGACCCGGAGGTTGGCCAAATCTACAATGGCACCGTAAAGCGATTGATGGATTTTGGTGCGTTCATCGAAATCTTGCCTGGAAAGGAAGGCCTCTGTCACATTTCCGAGCTTGAGTATCGGAGAGTGAACAAGGTGGAAGACGTGCTGAGCGAAGGGGATTCGGTTCCCGTCAAAGTAATCGGAATCGATGACCAAGGTAAGATTCGACTTAGTAAAAAAGCCACCGAAGAGCCGCCCGAGGGCTACGAAGAGCCACCGAAGAGTGCCAGCCGAGGACCCCGCAGACCCAGGCGTTGATTAGGTCGGGGTTGAGGTGACGGAGATCAAGACGATCGGCTTTCCACCGATCGTCTTTTTCGGTTTCAAGTGTGGAGGGGTAACAGTGCTTGCGGGAAAATATCAGAAGACTCAGTTGGAAAACGGTATCCGGGTGGTTACCGAAACCGTTCCCCACATCGAGTCGGTATCGCTTGGCGTGTGGATTCTGGTGGGGTCTCGCGACGAAAGCGAATCCGAACGGGGGATTTCCCATTTCCTCGAACATATGCTATTCAAAGGCACGGAAAAGCGTGACACGTTCGCTATTGCCAACTGCCTGGAGTCCCTAGGTGGGAGTCTGGATGCATTTACCTACAGGGATCTGACGTGTCTTTACGTCAGGTGCCTCCACGAGCATCTGGACGAAGCGCTCGATCTGCTCGCCGATATGATCCAGAATTCCGTGCTCGACCCGGTGGAGATCGAGAAGGAGCAGACCGTAGTCACCGAGGAAATCCAGAATGTGGAAGACACCCCCGATGATCTGATTCACGATCTGTTCGCCAAATCCATCTGGAATGCACATCCCATGGGGGAGCCGATCCTGGGAACCAGGGAAACAGTGGGGGCTTTCGACAGGAACATCCTCAGAGGATTCCTTGAAAGGCATTACCGGCCGGACAGAATTGTAATCTCTGCTGCCGGAAAAGTGGATCATGATCTGCTCGCCGAACGGGTTCGCGAGCAATTTGCAATGGGCCCAAGTACATCGCCGGCGTGGGAACGGGAACGTCCTGGGGAGGCCGTTCGATGCGAACGGCACTTCACGAGGGATATCGGCCAGACGCACATCTGCCTCGGAACAACGGCATACGCTTATACACACCCGCGTCAGTATGACTTGATCGTGGCCAATACCGCGTTAGGCGGCGGTATGTCATCCCGCCTCTTTCAACAAGTTAGAGAACATCTCGGATTGGCCTATTCGGTGTACTCCTATGTGGAGTCGCTGGAGGACACGGGGATTTTTGGTACCTATGTGGCCTGCGACAGGAAGCGCGTGCCTCGGTCGATCGAGGTGGTCAAGGCCGAACTCGCGCGGTTCCGGGAGAACGGAATCACATCAGACGAATTGTCCAGCTGCAAAGCACAGCTGAGAAGCGAACTCATTATGGGTGTGGAGAGTATGGACAGACGGATGAGCAGGGTGGCGACAGAAGAGATCTACACGGGTAGGTATTTTCACCCTGAGGATATTCTCGCATCCATCGACGGGGTGAATGCCGAAGGTGTACTTGAGGCCGCAAGAACGCATATGGACGAAGATAGAATGCAGCTCGTGACGGTGGGACCGTAGCTCAGGGAGGTGGACCATGCGCATTGGCGTGCCCAGAGAAATCAAGGCAGATGAGAATCGGGTCGCACTGCTGCCTGTGGGGGCAAGAGACACTTGTACGGGCGGGGCATTCGGTCCTGGTTGAGGCTGAGGCCGGTGCTCCCAGCGGAGCCACCGACTCGGAATACCGTGAAGCCGGCGCAGCTATCGTATCGAGTCCCCAGGAAGTGTACGCCGGAGCCGAAATGATCGTCAAGGTGAAGGAGCCGCTGGAGCCGGAATACGGTCTCCTGAATCCGGGACAGATCGTATTCTGTTATTTTCATTTTGCAGCCAGTCGGGAGCTCACCAGCGCCATTCAGGAATCCGGCGTAACCGCCATTGCCTATGAAACGGTTCAACTGCCTAACGGGCAGCTACCGCTCCTTGTGCCAATGAGTGAAGTAGCCGGGCGAATGGCGGTTCAGGAAGGCGCAAAATATCTGGAAAGCCCCCAGGGCGGCAGAGGCATTCTGCTGGCCGGAGTACCTGGCGTTTCACCCGCCGATGTGGTTGTTTTGGGTGGCGGTGTGGTTGGGTCCAACGCGGCAAGGATCGCCGCAGGCATTGGCGCAAGTGTGTTCGTTCTGGATATCGACCTTCCTCGCCTCAGGTATCTGGCGGATGTGATGCCTGCGAATGTGACCACATTGATGTCGAATACCTATAATCTGAACAAACTGGTTTCCGGGGCAGACCTCTTGATTGGCGCAGTGCTCAAACCGGGTGCCAAGGCCCCAAACCTCGTGTCGCGCAAGATGGTTTCGGAAATGAAAGAAGGGGCCGTGATTGTGGATGTGTCGGTGGATCAGGGCGGATGTGTGGAAACCTGCAAACCGACCACGCATACCAATCCCACCTATGTCGTGGATGGCGTGAGCCATTATTGTGTGGCAAATATTCCTGGAGCCGTTCCTCGTACTTCTACATTTGCGCTAACGAATGCAACCCTTCCCTATGTGGTGAAGATTGCGAATTCGGGCTGGCAGGGGGCGTCACATGTGAACCCCGAACTGGCGGCGGGGGTGAATATCGCTGAGGGCGGATCACCCACGCGGGTGTTGCCGAGGCCTGGGATCTTCCGCTTGCCGGACTGCAGGAATTGACTTCGCACTGAGGCCGTGCCAAATACCGGATCAAAATCTGGAGTGACTATGGCTGAACGAATTTCAGTATCTACCATCGGAAAATACGAAGACCAGGAGATTTGCCTGGAGGGCTGGATCTATAATACACGCTCCAGCGGCAAGCTGCATTTTCTGCAGGTGCGAGACGGGTCTGGTGTCGTTCAATGCGTGGTCTTCAAGGGAGAAGTTGCGCCCGAAGTCTTTGAACGAGCGGGGAGTATTTCGCAGGAGTCCTCTGTGCGAGTTACAGGAACGGTGCGGGAGGACAAGCGATCTCCTCTCGGCTATGAAATCGGTGTATCCGATCTGGAAATTGTACACGCCGCCGAGCCCTATCCGATTACCCCGAAGGAACACGGCACCGCCTTCCTGATGGATCATCGTCATCTCTGGCTGAGATCATCCAGACAACACGCGATACTCAGGATCCGGAGCGAAATCATCAAGGCCTGCCGGGACTATTTCGACGACAATGGGTTCGTCTTGCTCGATGCGCCCATATTTACTCCGTCCTCGTGTGAAGGGACTTCTACGCTGTTCGAGACCGACTATTTCGAGGAAAAGGCCTATCTCACGCAAAGCGGCCAACTCTATGCAGAGGCTGCGGCAATGGCGTTTGGAAAGGTCTATTGCTTCGGGCCCACCTTCCGCGCAGAGAAATCCAAGACCCGTCGTCACCTGACCGAGTTCTGGATGGTAGAGCCGGAGGTGGCCTTTATGGACCTTGAAGGGGATATGGACCTGGCGGAGGACTTTGTGTCTGCGGTCGTCCAGCGTGTCCTTGAAAATCGGAGGCTCGAGCTTGAACAGCTGGAAAGGGATCTCGAACCGCTCGAGCGTGTCGTCAAACCCTTTCCCAGAATCA
>CAVOEZ010000269.1:0-6145 GCA_963694355.1 Latescibacteria bacterium UBA2968
TAGATCGGGTCATGGCGGATGCAGATCACTGCGTGCTGGAAGGAGTTGAGGTCGAGGATACGGCTCAGGTCCTGGCCAGACACGGCTCAGTGATGGCCGCATACTGTGGAAATCTGCACCAGGCACCAAATGAACTATCGATTACAGTCGTATGCGAAAAAGGAACCGCTCGTTTCCTCGGCCACCGGAACCAATGGCACTGGATGACCGAACCCGACGCCGAATGGCAGGTAGAGTCATACGATGTTCCCGAGCGGGATACCCTTTTCGTAAAGCAGGCCAACACATTTCTGAATGCCATCGAAGGTTCAGATGAACCAGTCTGTAGTCTTGATGAGGGGACTCAGACCCTCCGGGTCAACCTGGCCATTTTGAAAAGTGTCGACAGTCAAGAAGGCTATGTCCATCTGGATCGCTGATTCCTTCTGGCCTGCGCAGGTAGAATTCAATTCAACGAGGACCGTCAATGCCGAATGTGATCCCCCTTGCCATTGAAGAACCCACCGGAGTCCTTCGGGAGAAGTGGCCCGTTCGGCGTGGTGTACCCTTCCCTGCTGGCGAACTCCGAGAGGCCTCCAGCATCCGGCTTCTTGGACCAGATGGCAGAGAGCATCCCTGCATCATAACCGAAAGTGCTCAGTGGGGAGACGGATCCATCAAGTGGATTCTTCTCGATTTTCAGGTCACGATCGGTCCGCAGGAAACGGAAACCTACCAACTGGAATATGGTCCGGGTATTACCAGAAGCACAGTGAAAACCAATCTGGAAGTGAGTGTCCATGATTCCAGATTATGCGTGCAAACAGGGGCAATCTCCTTCGATGTCGACACACAAAATTTCAAACTCATCGAAAACGCAAGGCGTGAGGGCGAGAAAAGTACATCCTGTGGCCGTCAGGACTTCTCGATCAAATCAGACGATACAGTCTTCCATCTTTTAAATGGAACTACAGGGCGTGTATACCTTGAAGAGCAGAACGCCTTCCGGACCACAATCCGGGCATCTGGCAGCTTTGGCCAACCGGATTTCTTCAACTACCTGGCGCGCATTACCGCATACGCCGGTTTGCCCTGGATCGAACTGGAACTGACCTTTCTGAACACAGAGGACCCCGAATTCACGGAGATCGGGGAAATCATTTTCAGCACCGCCCTCGAACAGCACGGAAGCCAGACTGGCTCCTGCGGATCTGGAAGAAAACGTTTCACCTCCACCGAACCCTTTTGCTTCTATCACGAGGAAGTCCTGGAGAACTACGGAGTCTTTTCCGGGAGCTCTATTTACAGCGCAGATGGATCAAAGATAGAGGGGGTGGGCATGTACGATCAACAGCTTGCCCGAGGCTGGATGGATGTTAGCGACCGGAAATCCGGTATCTGCATTTCCATGCGCGACTTCGTGGCCCTCTATCCGAAAGAAGCCGGTTGGACAGAGGGTAGAATCGACTTTTCGCTTCGGCCGGGAAGATCCGCTCCGCTTCGGCTGCATCAAGGCATGGCCAGAACCCATGTTTTCATGATTCACCTCCATGAAAAGGATGGGGAAAACGCTCGTGTGGAAGAATTTGCCGCCGCCTTCGATGAACCCATTCTGCCGCAGAACCCGAAGTGGTATCTGGACAGCGGTGCGTTCGGCCTGGTACTCCCGCATTTGCCCGAGCGGTATCCGGTCATTGAGCGAAATCTAAGAGATCAGACGGTTCAGACCAGAAATACACGCAGTCTGGGAATGATCGACTTCGGCGATTACGTCAACCCGGGTACGGGCTCCCAGGGCGGGTTCTCAACGAACAATGAACCGGACAGATTGCATGGATTTCTGATCCAGCACATCCGCACAGGGGATCGCATCGCGTGGCAGCTGGTGGAAGCCGCCGTCTGGCATACCATCGACATCGACATGGTCCATCACACCACACGTGATGCTCTGGAATTGGGTGGTGTGCGTATTCACGGCCACAACCACGTTCAATACGATGCCGAAGGATATCCAAATGTATCCACCGTACCCTCGCATATGTGGACGGAGGGACTCCTGGAATATCATTACCTCACCGGACATCCCCGGTTTTATGAGGCCGCAGTGAGTATCGGCGAATGCTTCCTCCGAATGGTCGACAAAGGCTGGACTTCTCCCCCGTATCACAGCACCTGGCACAGCTCACGGGACAGCGGATGGCCCCTTATAGGGATGGCTGCGGTGTATGAAGCAACAGGAGATCCCCGTTTTGGTGAAGGGATGCGTAGGATCTTTGAAGCCGTCAGAACCGCGCAGGACCCGGGTGGAGGCTGGTCGATCGAGCTCTTCTTCAACAAAGGATTCTGTCCCTTTCAAATTGCGGTTTGCCTGACAGGACTCGCTCGCTATCACGAATCAACGGGTGACCGTGAAGTGGTGGACGTATTTCTGAGAGGCATCGAATTTCTGGCCGGAGAGGCGATGCGTTTTCCGGACGGTGCCTGGATGTACATCACAACCCACGATTACCGGTCCACATATTACAGCGACTGTCCGTTGGAACCCTTCGGATATGCCTACAAGATATCTGGTAATAAAGACCTGATTCAGAAAGCCTTGAAAGGCTGGACCAGAAGTCTGGACCTGCGTGCCTCACCACGTTTCTTGTGGGCGGCCGATCACGCAGGCCTGTTGGAAGACGGGTAAAGCACGGAGGTCTTCTATCACAGCAGCGGAAAAACACACCGTGAGGTCTCTACCCAATCCGCTCCAGTTTCCTTGTCTGTATAAAAAACAAAAAAGAGGCGGACACTGGGTCCGCCTCTGCAACATGGTCGTCCGGTGGATATATTATGCGGTATCTTTCATTCTTTTGCGCAGGAATGTGGGATAGTCCAAATCGTCCAGCGACACATCGTCCGCGACTGTTTCCGCGCCCTTGGGTTCCAGCTCCAGATCCGCGTCCACCTTCTTTCTCATAAAGGCGGGCACATCTCTGCCCAGACGACGGTTTTCACCTCGTGCGGCCGGCTTTGCACTTCTACGATCATCCAGTGCGGCGAATCCGGTCGCAATTACGGTCACCCGTAACTCATCACCCAAATTGTCATCCAGTACCGTTCCCCAGATGATATTCGCCTCAGATCCGGCAGCTTCACTAACCACCGTAACCGCCTCATTGACCTCGAAGAGCTTCAGGTCGCTCCCTGCAGATATATTGACCAGAACACCCTTTGCGCCATCTATCGAAACATCTTCGAGCAGGGGACTCTTGATCGCCGTTTCAGACGCATCCATTGCCCTCGTTTCGCCTACCGCAGCGCCGGTTCCCATAAGTGCGTCACCACCCTCAAGCATCACCGTGCGCACATCATTGAAGTCCAGATTCACCTCGCCAGGAATGGTGATCAGGTCCGATATGCCTCTAGTGGCCTGCAGGAGGACATCGTCAGCCATTCTGAATGCCTCACGAAGGGTCGTGTCTTTCGAACTGATGGACAGCAGCCGCTGATTAGGAATGATGATCAAAGTGTCAACAGCTTCCTTCAACTGGGCGATACCCATATCTGCATTCCGCATCCGGGGTACACCTTCCATCTGGAATGGCTTGGTCACAATGCCCACCGTCAGGGCGCCCGCCTCCCGGGCGATCTCGGCGATCACCGGCGCTGCGCCGGTGCCGGTGCCACCACCCATTCCGGCCGTAACAAACACCATATCGGAGCCGCTCAGGAGGTCTGCCATCTGTTCGCGATCTTCTTCAATAGCCAACCTGCCTACTTCGGGATTTGCACCCGCACCCAGACCTTTGGTTGAAGTCTGGCCAATCTGAAGCCGTTTCGGCGCATCCGACAATTCCAGATCCTGAATATCAGAATTCACCGCAATGAATTCTACACCCTGCAGACCGGCCTCGATCATCCGGTTCACCGCATTGCCTCCTGCGCCCCCCACACCAACGACCCGCATCCTTGCCTGATTCTCATTGTCCACTATCGAAAACGTTACCACGTTGCACCTCCTATCACCGACTCTGGTGGACCACCTCGACCCGTTCCTGCTCTCCAATTATGCGCGTATTTTTCCAGATGATGATTCCTTTCATAACGGCTGCTCTTGTACTGCGTTGAATTTTTAAAAGAAGTCTTTGACCCACCCCTTCATCCTGCCAAGGATCGAATCGAAGAAATCGTCGCCGCCAGCATGAACCATGTCCCCCCTTGTTCGGTGATGCATCCCGAACTGGACAAGGCCCACCCCGGTTGCATATATGGGCTCCTTCACAGATTCTGCCAACCCGGTTATTCCCCTGGGAATGCCAAGACTCACGGGCATACCGAAGACCTCTTCAGCGAGCTCCACGGTACCCTCCAGCATAGCGCCGCCCCCGGTAATCACAACCCCGGCCGCAAGCAGATCCGCGTAGTCCGTCCTGCGAATCTCGCGATGAACAAGGGTGAAGATCTCCTCCATCCTCGCTTCGATAACAGCCGACAATTCGGCTCTGGGAACCATATAAGACGGTCGTCCCGCAAGACCGGGCACCTCGATGCTCTCCTCTTTACTCACCATGGTCCGCAGCGCGCATCCGTGCTGCCGCTTCGTCGCTTCCGCCTGCTTCAAAGGAGTTCGAAGCCCGATTGAAACATCGTGCGTCACGTTCTCACCACCCAATCCAACCACCGCTGTGTGTCTGATGCTGCCATCGTAAAAGACCGCAATATCGGTTGTACCACCTCCTATGTCTACCAGGACCACGCCCATTTCCTCTTCCTCGGGCGACAGGACGGCGTAACTGGATGCCAGAGGTTCCAGTACCAGATCGACAACCTCTACACCTGCTCTTCGAATGCTCTTGCAGATATTCTGTGCGGACGTAACGGCGCCTGTAACCATGTGGACGTCGGCCTCCAGCCGTACCCCCGACATGCCGATAGGGTTCTTGACCCCGGGCTGATCATCTACCACGAAGGACTGTGGCAAAACGTGAATGATTTCCCGGTCCATCGGAATTGAAACGGCCTTTGCAGTTTCAATGACCCGTGCTTCGTCGTGGGCAGTGATCTCACTGTCCGGCCCGGATACGGCAATAACCCCCCTGCAATTCAGACTTCGGATATGATCTCCGGCGATTCCGGCATACACAGCAGCGATTCGGGTGTCCGACATGCGCTCCGCCTCTTCAATTGCACGCTGGATCGACTGGACGGTCTGTTCTACATTGACCACAACACCGCGCTTCAATCCGTTGGAAGGACTGCTTCCTACTCCGGTGATCTTCAGGAGTCCGCTATCCTCTGCCTCGGCCACAATTGCGCATATCTTTGTGGTACCGATGTCCAATCCAACAATTTGATCGCCTTTGATCATGTTCGTTCCTTTCCGTTAGGGGTTTTGTGCCCCTTGTTACTGCCCTTCAGCGCTTCGTCCTGCGCAAATTCAGAATGCCTGATTTTTGTGTGTAGCTACATACCCACTACAACCTGGTGTTCGTATCTAAGATCCACGTAAGCCATACCCTGAGACCGGGTTTCATTCAGAAAGCGCTTCAGACTGGCAGCCTGCTGCGCCGCGTGCTTGAACCGCATCCTGACATCCAGACCATCTCCAACCATTAACAATCGTGCCTGCGTCTGATCCAGCGGACAAATCTCGGAAACATCCTCCAGGAAATCGCACGCGTCCAACGCTTTGAGGAATTCAACCAGATGATCCAGTCGCTGAACACCATTGGAGTCCGTCAATGCTTCTATATTCGTAATAATGGGCAAATCGAGAGGGACAGGAGGCAGGTTGCATAGTGTCCCTTCCCCATCCAGACCCACAAGACCGGCCGGGGTAGACAGCAGGGCCAGCGGGCGACGTTCTTCTATGGTGATCTCGAGAGATCCGGGGGGCCTGCGCAGCACCAGCGCGTCCCGCACCAATGGGTGACTCATCAGCTGGCTTGTGGCAGTCTGCAGATCGGTCTCGAACAGGTTTTCTCCTATGTCCAGTCCCGATCGAGCCACAACCTCCCTGAATGTCAGCATCTCATTGCCACTAACCGAAATATCCTCCAAACGGAAAAGATCTGATTCTATAAGGGCGGAATACGCATTTTGTATTCCAAAAAGGACCAAACCGAGAAAGGCAAGTATAACGATCCACCGAAGCAGCCTTGTGGGCCTGCCCAGCAAGCCTTCG
>CAVOEZ010000270.1:0-6128 GCA_963694355.1 Latescibacteria bacterium UBA2968
CAGTTGATGGGCGAGGCCCACTTGTGTGAGTCCTATTACACCCAGCCCGAATTGATTCTAGATATGCTGGAAACCATGGGGAAAACCGCTGTTCGGATTCTGGATCGCGTTACGAATGAAATTCCTGTGGACCAGTTGTTCGTGCACGAGGATATGGCGGGCAAGAGTGGTCCCCTGGCCGGTCCGAAACAGGTGGAGACGTATATAAAGCCCTACTACAGGATGGTCTGGGACTTGCTCGAATCCCGAGGCGCACGTGTATTCTCGCAGGATTCAGATGGTGATATGAATCCCGTAATCCCGGCATTTCTGGATGCCGGGATTAATCTTATGTACCCGAACGAACCGGCAGCGGGCATGGATATCGTGAAGATCCGAGAGGAATACGGGAACAGATTGGCGTTCATGGGAGGAATCGACAAGCACGTGATCCGTCGCAGCCAGGAGGAGATCGAGGCGGAACTGGAGTACAAGATTCCGCCCATGGTTGAATCCGGTGGATGTCTGCTGGGTCTAGACCACAGGATACCGAACGGGACACCGGTGGAGAGTTACAGGTTTTACATTCGCAAGGTGTGGGAGATTTTGGAAAGAGAGTATGACGGGGAGATTCCGGTACCGTCTTAAGTGCTCAGCTATGACATGCGATCAAGCTCAGGAGGATGGAAATGAATCGGTTCAAGAAAGCTAGCGAGATCAAGGTGGGTGTGATTGGTTACGGCGGCGCGTTCAATATGGGCAGAGAACATCTCAAGGGCATGACCGAGGCGGGGATGTCTCCTACCGCGGTTGCCGAGATTGATCCGGATCGGCGAAAGGTGGCAGAAGAAGATTTTCCGGGTATTCGTGGCTTCGATTCGGTGTCCCGAATGCTCAAGACGTCCGACGTAAATCTGGTGGTGTTGATTACGCCCCACAATACGCACGCTAAGCTCGCACTTCAATGCCTGCGAGCCGGCAGGCACGTGATCAGCGAGAAGCCGCTCGCCATTACGACAGCGGAGTGCGCTGCTATGATTCGTGAGGCCAAAAAGCGTCGTTTGCTCCTGTCTACCTATCACAACCGGCACTGGGATGGGTGCGTTCTGGAGGCGGTTCAGCACATCGTCAAGGAGAAGGCCATTGGCGATGTCTATCGGATCGATGCCCACATCGGCGGATACGACCAGCCGGGTGACTGGTGGAGAAGCAGCCGCAAAATTTCAGGTGGTATTCTTTATGACTGGGGGGTCCATCTTCTCGAGTATGGCCTTCAGATTATCAGGTCCGATATGGTAGAGGTCAGCGGGTATGCCAAATCGGGTTTCTGGGCTTCCAACACGGTTTGGAAGAAGGATACCAATGAAGACGTTGCCTCTGCGGTGGTGCGTTTCAAAAAGGGCGAGTGGTTGACGTTGACGGTTACAACGCTGGAGGCCAATCCCAAACCCGGGCAACTGGAGATTACCGGAACCAAAGGGAGTTATATATTCGATGGCCGAACGTATGAAATGATTCAGCAGGTCGGTGACAAAAAGGTTATCACGAAAGGCAACAACCGGCCGAGGACGTGGGGCGCATTTTACAAGAATGTCGCAGGGCATTTGACGAAGGGTCAGAAGCTGATCATCACGCCGGAGTGGTCTCGGAGACCCATTCACATCCTGGATCTTGCTGTCAAGAGTGCCAAACAGGGCAAAGCACTCAAAACAAAATACAGCTGATAGAATAGGGAGCAGAAAATGGCCAGGAAGGGTCTTAATGCGATTTCACACGTACCTCCGATTTTCGCGCCGCCAGATGTGACTACGATGCAGGGATATACTTCCAGGTTGAGCGGCGCGCCTGAGGATAACATTGCGTTCAGGATGAGCACCGTCGCGGATTCCTATACCGTTACGTTCCGCAAACTCGGAAAACGCGGTGGGCCGGTGGATGTGCTGGAAAATGTGAAGGGACGACTTCAGTTCGCTCCGGAAAGGGCCTGGGAAACGGGATGTGACTGGCTGACCGATTTCTTTTGGGTAATTCCCGAGGATGCACCTTCAGGGATGTACAGTGCAGAGTGCGTTGATTCCAAGGGGTCACGTTTCAACATACCGTTTATCGTAAAGCCCAGATTCGACAAGAGAAACAAGATCGCCTGTCTGGGTTCGACGAATACCTGGAACGCCTATAATGGTTGGGGCGGCATGTCGGCCTACAGCGAACCCCAGCCCCGAACACTCAGTCTGGACCGGCCAATGCCGGTGGCCAACCCTGAAGGAGAAGGCAGAAATCATCTTGTCAGGGCGGAAATGTGGGTGCTGGATTGGATGGCAGAGTCAGGCTATTCGGTAGATGTCTATTCGGACATCGATTTGCATCGGGGATGGGATTGGTTGGAGGAGTACAGTGCCCTCGTCGTCAGTACGCACAGCGAGTACTGGACCGAGCCCATGCGCGATCATCTGGATGCCTACCTGGATTCTGGTGGGAGCCTGCTGTATTTATCGGGCAACGGGATGTACTGGAAGGTGACATACGATCCGACCTGCCGTGTTATGGAGATCAGGAAGGACGGCAAGCCGCACTACCAGACCGGTGAAGAGGGCGGTTTGTGGCGAAATCTGGGCAGGCCGGAGCACAATGTGTTGGGCGTGGGTTACGCAAGGCCCGGATATATGACGTTTGCTCCTTACAGGATAGAAGATCCGTCTCATTGGATTTTCGAGGGTCTCGGGTTGAAGGAGGGAGACCTCATCGGAGGTGAAGGAATCAATGGCGGGGCTGCCAGCGGCTGGGAGGCAGACCAGGTCAGAGAGGGTTGGTCTCCTGCCAACCTGGCGGTGCTCGCCAAAGGCATCAATCCGGTCGATTACATGCCCCCTGGAACTTCAATCGTTTATCCTGAGCCCAATTATGAGTGGGATGGAAGTGGAGGGGCGCATATGACCTATTATGATCATCCGGGAGGCGGTGGGGTATTCTCCGTTGGGTCTATCGCATTCGGTGGCAGTCTCGTGGTCGATGAGCAGATTCAGGGCGTGGTAGGCAATGTACTCGATAGATTTCTCAAGTGATCGGATTCCAAAATGAGCGAGAGTGAGAAGACAGTTGCGGCTTACGATATGCATCTCCATACCTACTGGAGTTATGACGCTGAAGCTACGCCGGTAAACCATTTCAAGCGCGCACAGGCACTGGGTGTCAAGTGTATCACGATTACTGAACATCACGTGCTCGATTCACTTCCGGAAGTTCTGGAAATCGCGCAGGATTATCCGGACATCAAGATGATTCCTTCAGCGGAGTTGACAGTGAATACGTCCATCGGCGCAGTGGATCTGCTTTGTTATGGATTCCCTCGAGAACGATCGGATGCGATGAAGCAGGTCCTGGGTGCCTACCACGATTGGCAGCAGGCCTACGGAGCCGCGATCTCCGCAGGTCTTGTCGCACTCGGTCTCCCGTTTACGGATGAGGACAGGATGGCGCTTCTTCGTACGTATCGACCTGGCAAAGCGATCGAAGTTCAGGGAAACACGCATGTTAAAGGCGGGGTTATCCGTCAGTTCTGTGTGGATAGGGGTTTTGTAGATTCTATCGAGGACTATGGCGACCTGATGAAACGGGCATCACAAAAGGCGACTTTCCCCACCTATCCGGATGTGAAGGATGTGATTCCGGCTGTCAAGGCCGAGGGTGCAGTGGTGGCCATTGCGCATCCACACGGATATTTCAAGCAGGGCGATGTGAAGCGAATGGATATGTTGAGGGTGGAGTGCAGTCTGGATGGAATCGAATGCGCCCATCCGGGTGTGCCTGACGAATTCACGCCTGTGTATCGCGAATATTGTGAAAAGAATGGCATGTTGTCGACGGGCGGTTCGGATTGCCATTCGGATGCGGATATCGAGCATGTTTTTGCAGCCCACGGTGGCCCGGATGAGTGGCTCGATGAATTTATGAATCGGGTTGAACCGAGTTGATTGGACAAACCTGAACGAGTAGGAAAGGGTTCGTACGATGACAGAATTTTCAGTTGAGCTTCTCTCTGCATTGAAATCTGCTACCATAGCGCCGCCCGCTTCTAGGCCAAGGATTCTGCTTGGCGCGGAGGAAGTGGCGGAGTTCCGAAGACGTGCTGATGCTGCACCCGGGTTCAAGGACACGATTGTTAATCAGGCGAAGCAAGTCGAGAATGATGAGGACCTGTTTGGTCCGAATCCTGAGATTCCCTATTTGCGCCAACCTGTCGTAAAGGCGCTGGCACAGGCGGCTTTTGTAGCGGAGGATGAGCATTTTGCCGCTCGCACACTGGAGGGAATCGAGGCGATGTTTTCATGGCCCAGGGAGGAGTGGGTCGCGAGACCGCACCGTCCCATGCGGTGTGATCACGCCATGTTGAACGTGGCTTCTACGATCGGAATCGCCATGGACTATTGTCACGGCTTCTGGTCGTCCGAGGTGGTTCAGTCGATTTCCGAGCGGATCAATGCATACACGGTCGATCTGTTCCTCGAGACCTGGGAGAAGCAGGACGCCCATTGGTCCAGTCCGGACTATCACTGGAACTGGAAGATTATGTGCTGCGGAGAGATGGGTACTGCCGCCATTTCCTGTGCCGAATCCATCGAACGAATGGATGAGGTCATGGAAGCTTCCGTGGCAGGCTGTCTGGATATTCTGGATTGCGTACCACCAGAAGGCGATTGGGCGGAAGGCGCGGGCTACTGGCTTGGGACACTCGGCCATGGCGTGAAGTTCGGTTTGGCCCTCAGGAGAGCAACCGGGGGGAGTGTGGATCTTTTCAAACACCCTTCGCTGAGGCTCACCGGGGATTTCGTCGTCCATGTCACAGAGCCGGACGGACAGGTCTACAATTTCAATGACAATGGTTTGGCCCTTGGCGGTGCGCTGGATTATCTGCTTCTGCTCGCCAATCTCAATCAGCGGGGTGACTGGGCACGGACCGCCCGGGCAGGTGATCACCAAACCATCGAGCGACTCGCCTGGGATGATCCCTCGCTGGAGAGCAGATTGCCTGACGATACCGCACGGTCATTCCCGACAACCGGCGTGGTGACCATGCGATCGGGATGGGATTCTGACGCGACCTTCGTGGGGCTTAAATCTGCAAACAGCGATGTGGGGCATTCGCAGTTGGACGCGAATTCCTTTGTGATTTCAACGCAGGGCGAACGACTCCTGATCGATGAGGGGATCTGGCCCTATGGACACAAGCTGGGGTTCTTCGATTACGCTAGTGGCCAGCGATTCAATTTCGATGCGAACGGAACCATTGGCCACAATACCTTGATGGTGGATGGCAAAGGACAGGTCCATGGCGCAGAATACTCGGGCAAGATTCACGCGTTCACAGCAGGCGATGAGGTGGATATTGCGGTAGGTGACGCGACGCTCGCATACGGAGGAAAGCTGGAGAAATATCTGAGAACCCTCGCATTCGTGAAGCCGGACGTTCTGCTGGTGTACGATCAGGTTTCAGCGGATAAGCCTCGACTTCTGGAGTGGCTTTTCCACCATCGCGCGAGCGTGGATGGAGATGAGAAGGAAACGCGTTTGGAGCAAAATGGTGTGGAATTGACGCTGACCCGGCTGATCCCGGAGGAAGCCGAGTGCTGGCGTGTGAGTGATGTGAAGCGTACCAGCGCCTACACGGAATCGAATGGGTTCATACACCATCGAGTCGGAGTCGAGTACCGCAGTTTCGGGCCGTTTCATGAATGTGACGAGATTGAGGTGCTCTGGGCCATCCATGTCGGCAACGGCAAGGCGCCCGAATATACAGTTCAGCAGGATGAAGCCACCGTGACGGTCACAGTCGCTAGCCCGAAAGGTGAGAGAAAGGTTTCGCTCAATCGGTAAATGCGAAGGTGGAAATTCTGGTATGTGTTGAGGGAGGAAAGGTTCAGATGATCACCAGAAAAGAAGTGGATGGCAATGACCGGCCAGCCGTGTTTTCGGCCCTGAGGTCATTCGATCACTCGGCCGTTTCGTCTGAGGAGGAGCTGTACGCTCAGACGTTCTCATTGCTCGATCTTTCAGGTGAGAGTCTTTCGGAGACCAAAACGGCAGTGGCTGCGGGGTACTACCAGGAAGCGGCAGACAGATTGGCGGAATACTTTGCCACCCGCTCGCAACCT
>CAVOEZ010000271.1:0-6126 GCA_963694355.1 Latescibacteria bacterium UBA2968
TGCCCTGGAGGGACTCACTGTGATCGTAAAGGATGGAGCCGGTTTCAGCTTGGGCTGCCTGATTGCAGGTGTGACAGAAATCGATGGTCAGACGGTTCTGGTCCTCCAGGATGACCCGGGTTTCGAGATGACGGCTGAGGGGAAGAGCAGGCACGTTTATTTTCCGGGTCGCGAATGGGAGGGAACCAACTGGTTCGAGATTGCGAATGTGGTCAGGCGGAGTTTTTGATAGTTCGGGAAATTTATACATTAGATTCCGTGAGGAGAAATATGATAACGATGTACCCGGAACTCGATCTGGATCTCGGTTTTCATCCGGTTAGTTGTGAGCAACCTGAGGCGTTCACCCAGGATCAGATCGATCAATACAATGAAGTGGGGTACATATCGCCCATTAGATTGTTCGAGGGTGAGGAACTTGATGAACTTCAGGCGTTTTTCGAGCGATCCAGGAAACGGCTGACTAGCATTGGGTCCTTCAAGTCGTTTCATCATGAGATTCCGGAGTTGTACGATATAGTTGCCAATCCCCGCACGACAGCCTGCCTGAAGGATCTGCTGGGTCCGAATGTGGTCTGCCACGTAAGCCAGTACATTAGAAAGGAGCCGGATCCCGATTCCAGTCGCAAGACGATCTATCACCAGGATGCGACGTTCAATCCGATGGATGCGAGGTGCGCTCTTGTCTGGCTTGCGGTTGACAGGGCGTTCGTGGATAACGGATGTATGTGGTTTGTGCCGGGATCCCACAGACAAGGTGTTCTCGAATGTGATGAGGGCCACCACATCGCGGACGCGGCGTCTATAGAGAATCAGGTTCCGATGGAACTGGAACCAGGCCAGGCGGTGTTTTTCTCCGATTTGCTGATTCACTCTTCACCACCGAACCGGACGGCAGACAAGGTGAGAGGTGGATTGACAGCGACATATGCGTCTGCAGAACTGGTGCCGACACTGGGACAGAAAAAGTGGGCAGCGATGTGCTGTGGAGAGGATGAGGACAACAACTGGGACGTTCATGAACCACCCCGCTGAAGTACTGCGAGAAAGAAACATATGTTCGGTATCGACGTGACGAGACAAATACATCTTCCGGGTCCCGAAGATGCTGCAGTCTTTTCGGAACCGAGAAACCCTAATACGTAGTGTTTGAGATTATTATCAGGGCGGAGGACTTCGAAGCCGACTGTATTCAGTTTCGCATTCGCATGTAGCAGAATACAAGCTGTCAGGTCACAAAGAGCGAGGACTTATGGTAAGATTAGAGGATACCACGGATCTGATGGCCGCACGCCTGGCCGACGAAGAAAACGATATGAGCAGGAGGTATCTGCGAATCATTGAGAAGTGGATTCCAGTTGGTGTGGATTACTTTCAGGAATGGCCCGACCGACCGGGTTGCGGCCATTTTTTAGGGGGTGTTCATGCTTATGGTATCGAGACATTCAGCCCTGCAGAGGCTTTTGCCTTCGCCAGTACCTCACCTGAGTACGATGAAGGTGCGGTCGGGGTGTCGAAGGGCCAGTTGAGAGAGATGGCGATCAAGGCTGTACGCTACCTGTGTTACACACACGATACGGGTCCTGAAGATTGTGTCAGACCTAAGGTGGGTTATGGAAGACCGCAATTTCTGGGTACGAAATGGGGAGAAAAGGGTAACGGGTTCTTCAGAGAGAGTCAGTGCGGTCACTGTGTCGCCGGGCTTGCGCGGATCTGCCTGCTGCTGAAGGACTGGATCGACGAAGAGACGTGGATGATGGTTGCCGGCGTCCAGGAAGATTATGCCCTCAGATTCGGTGGGATGGACCCCAAAAGCGGCGTATACAGAGATACCCAGATGGAGGAAAATTTCTGGACGTCTCACGGGCTGACATCGAGTTTTCTTTTCCTCGAGCGGGATGAGCGATCTTCCGATTGGGAGGCCATGGCCAGAAGATGGATGTTTTCCACCTGCTCGGCAGTTCAGGACACGAAGGACTTCGGTATGGTTGGGGAACACTCTGCCAGCGATCTGGCATTCAAGACGTTTACCGCACTGCCAGACTACTGGGCCGAGAACCACGGTATGGTGCATCCCAATTATACGGCCTCTGGTGTCCGATCACTGATGGCTGTGGGTACTCAATTGAAGCTCTGGGGAAGAGACCTCCCACCCGAGCTGTTCTGGAACCGACAACGGGTGTACGAGAGCTTGAAGATTACAGCTGATAGACTTGGATATCCCATGGCGGTTCAGGGAATGGATTGGCACTACTTGCCTGCGGCGGGACAAGATGTGCCTCATGCTATCGCGTCCATATTTTTCGACGATCCTGAAGCTGCTGCCCTCCAGCAACGGGGATTGAGGACGACAGAATTGCGACAGGAAGGAAATGGCGGACGGTTTTATGACAAGGATTTTGCCGAGCGGGCTACCGATCAGATTGATGCGATGATTCTAAGGGAGCTTCACATCCGAGATGTGGCACAACAGTACATGATGCATCGACTTTTTGGTGTCGGGGCCGATCCCGTTTCTGAAGAGGAGCTCGAAACTAGCCTTACCGGTGTCTATAACTTTCCCCACGCGGGTTTCGTCTCTCATCGACACCAGCGGGGGCAGACGTCATTCGCCTGGCGCAATTCAATTATGGCTCTGCCGATTACGCGCGATGGGATTTATACGATTGCCCCCTGCTCGGAAAGCTGGCTCGGATCACCGGTAGTGAAGGATCGGCCGGATAGTCATCGCCTTCAGAGGGTCGATGTCTCGGAACAGGAAGACGGGTTCGCCGCATTGATGGTAATGGATCGATGTCAAGAGACGCTCAGGCAGTTTGTGTTGTTTGCGAGTATGCCAGATGGAAGGATGGTTACGTTTGAAAAGTTCGAAGCCAGGGAAGATCTGACTCTTGCGTCGTTGGATCAGGGATTTCTCAGGATCACCAACGAGCACTTTCCTCTGTTCGCACCCAATTGCCGAGGGGACCGATTGTTGCACCTGCCAACAGGCAGCCACGAATACAAGGGGTGGCTTGGTGAAAAAGAGGAAGATGATGTGGTGGATACGCACGGTAGACCAGGTTGGGTAAATATCGACGACCGCATCGGCATTGTATTATTCGGTCCCGGTGAGACTGTTTACCACAATCGACATTTCTACAATCCCTACAGAGCCATTGCGGACGATCTGACGCTCAGCAGGTCGAGGGAGGACATCACTATCGAAGCAGGCAATGCCTTGGATGCATTTGCCGCATTGGTTGTGCCTGAACAGAATCACGCTGATACAGCCACAACCTCATTGAGTGTTTCGGAATTCACCGATGGTGTTTGTCTGGCCGTCGATGGGTATCTCGCAATGGCGAATTTTACATCTGGGAAAAGACTGTGTACCTTCGAGCGGGGCCGATCCGGAGACGTTGTCATCTACCCTGGTTTCAGGATTGAGACCACCGCTGATCGGATTTGCTATTCTGGGATGATGGAGAAATATCAGGCCCGGTTGGTCGAATGTTCTGGGCAGCTGACTGTTTCAGGGAATGCATTGATCGATGTGATGCCGGACGGTACCACGTATGTTACCAATTCCGGTAGTGATGAGGTTTGGGTGAACTCATCGTGGGAGAAAGTGAAAGTGCCTTCCGGAAAAACGGTAACCCTGAGACTATGAGGTTTTAATGTCCACAGTGAAGGTGAATGCCAACTACTATGAGCAATTCGATGCAGATTTCAATTTGGAGTTCCCTGCTGAAGGAATGGGAGGTTGGAAGAAGAAGGAGATCCCCCTGGCGCTCGACAAGACCGCCCTGGTCGTGATGCATGCGTGGGACATCGGCGAGATTGACACATACCCTGGCTGGTGGCGAGCGTGCGAAGAGGTCCCCAGGACATACGAAGTCTGCAGGGTGGTATTCCCGAGACTGCTGGCAACTGCCCGGATTTCTGAACTGAAGGTTTTCCACGTTGTGGCAGGCGGAGATTATTTCAAGTCGTATCCCGGATACCTCCGTGCGGTTGAACTCGCCGGTCCCACACCCGATCCACTGCCTCGCATCGAAGGGGACCCCGTTTTGAAAGAGCTGAACCAATTCAGATCAGATAATGTCTGGGTTGGTGCCCGGAATCAGGCGGATGTCAGGCGAGGGTCACCTAAAAGAGGTTTTGCAAAAGAAGCTGTTCCGGTTGGGGAAGAAGGTGTTGCCGAGAACGCCAGCCAATTGTTTGCCCTGTGCCGTGAAGCGGGGGTGAACCATTTGATTTACGCAGGCTTTGACCTTAATTTGTGCCTGACGTCCTCCGCGGGAGGCATGCATGATATGCAGAAATACGGCCTAATGTGTTCAGTCATAAAGGAAGCTACGGTTGCGTGCGAGAACAAGGAAACCGCCAGAGAAGAACTTTGCAAGGAAATCGGTCTTTGGTATGTGGCTTTGATGTTTGGGTTTGTTTTCGATTTAGATGATTTGCTACGCGCGATTTGAATATCGTTGTTGCAACCCCATGAGAGGGAATACTGATGATAGGATTAGAAGATACGACGGACTTGCGGCAGGCCCATCTCCCGGATGAAGAGAATGAGTTGAGTCGACGATGTCTACGAATGATGGAGAAATGGGTTCACGTTGGAGTAGAGTATTTCGAAACGTGGCCTGACCGCCCGAATTGTGGTCACTTTTTTGGGGGCTGCCACTGGTATGGAAATGAGACGGCTGGGCCCATGGAGACTTTTGCCCTGTTGAGCCTTTCTCAGGAGTACGATGAGAAGGCGGGAGGAACGTCGAGAGACGAGTTGCGTGAGATGGTCATTCAGGCACTGCGCTTTCTCTGTTTTACCCATGACTCAGGCCCGGAAGACTGTGTGAGACCGAGTACAGGACTCGGTCGAAAAGAGATCTGTGGAACAAAGTGGGGCGAACGGGGGAGTGCCTATTTTAGGGAAAGCCAGTGTGGTCACGGCATTTCCGCCATGGGGCGCGTGGCTCTGATGTTTCGCGATGATATCGACGAAGAGACCTGGCTGATGGTTGCCAGGGTTCACGAAGACTATGCGGGAAGATTTGGAAACATGGATCCCAAGAGCGGGATTTATGTGGATACACAAATGGAGGAGAACGCCTGGACCTCCAATGGCCTGACGTCCTGTTGTCTTTTCCTTTCGGGTCACAACGATGTTTCTGAATGGGAAGCCACGAACAAACGGTGGCTCTATTCCACGTGCGCTGCGCCTCAGGATGCAAAAGACGGTGGCCAGGTGGGGGATTCCACTTCTCGGAAAATGGCGGGGAAGATCTTTACAGCCCTTCCTGATTATTGGGCAGAGAATCACGGGATGGTTCACCCCAACTACACCGGTTCCGGAATTCGTTCAATGATGATTGCCGGTGCTCAGTTCAAGCTGTGGGGCAAGGACTTGCCGCCCGAGATCTTCTGGAACCGAAAACGGGTCTATGAAAACTTAAAAGCGATGACGGACGGTGCAGGATACGCCCAGGCGGTCCAGGGAATGGATTGGCACTATTTGCCGACATCGGGGAGTGAGGCGCCGCACGCGATCGCTTCGGTGATGTTGGATGACGCGGAGGCGGCCACACTGGAGCGAAGAGGTCTGAGGAATACCGAGCTTCGTCAGGAGGCAAATGGCGGGCGGATGTATGACAAAGCGTTCGCCCTGGCTGCGCACGATCAGCAGGACCCGATGATTATGCGGGAGATCACGATTAGCTCCGTCGCACATTTGTACCTTTTTCATCGTCTTTTTGGACCAGGTGCAGATCCAGTGTCGGAAGAGCAGCTAGAGAAGCGCCTGGCCGGAGTGAGGACATTTCCTCATGCAGGTTTTGTGCACCATCGGCACGGTAAGGGACAGACTTCCTTTTCCTGGCGAAACTCAATTATGGCGATGCCGTTGACGCGAGAAGGGATTTACACGATTTCGCCCTGTTCCGACAGCTGGTTGGGAAGACCGGAGGTGGCGGGCAAACCCGATAGCCACCGGCTCGTAAATGTCCAGGTGACGGACTACGATGACGGATTCGCCGCCGCAATGGTGATGGACAGGTGCCAGGAGTCGCTTCGGCAGCAGGTGCTGTTCGCAAGCTTGCCCGATGGCCGTGTGCTGTCTTTCGATCGCTTTGTGGCTCTGGA
>CAVOEZ010000272.1:0-6123 GCA_963694355.1 Latescibacteria bacterium UBA2968
AAGACCAAGGGTCGTCCCTGGTTCGACATCTACGCACAAATGGCCGCGATCCATGACGTAGTACCAGAGAATTTCCGATTCGATCTGGATTTCAACGCCACCCTGCTGGATTCAGATCACGCCATCCCGATTGTGAAAGAGCTGCAATCCCTGCTCCCCAACTTCTACATCTGTGAAGGCCCAATCACAGGAGTGGAAGAAAGCAGAAAGCTTCGAGAGGCGGTCACGGTACCCATCGCTCACCACGCCGGGTCCCTGGCAACCCAGCTTCGAGACGAAGTGTGTGATGGGTATGTCTTAACGGGAGGCGCAAGTTCTATACTGCGCCAGGGAACAGTGTGTGGTGAATTCGACAGACCCTTCTGGCTTCAACAGGTCGGTTCCGGACTAACCGCGGCTTTCTCCATGCACCTGATGTCCGTGCTAACCCACGCGACTTGGCCCTCCGTGAGTTGTCACCAACTATACAAAGAAGACCTGCTTAGCACGCCCATAGAGGTGGTCGAGGGATTCGCCCGAATCCCTGACGGCCCTGGCCTGGGTGTGGAAATTGATGAAGGCGCTCTGGAGAGACTGCGGCTGGAGCAACCCTATGCAGGATATAACCCTGAACGCCTCATCGAAGTGCTCTGGCCAAATGGCGCAAGGTTTTATTACAGTTCTGGCAATCAGTTGTGGAAAGATGCCCAGAAGGGAAACATGCCGGTCTTTATCAAAGATGTGACGACCCGGGTTGTTCCCGACGATGGTGCGGCACGCTGGCGTGAACTTCACACACAGGCCCTCGAATCTCCCGTTCGGGAAGGTCAGGCGGGCGCCTGATTTCCTCCCGCTCAACCCATCAGTCTTACCCCGCCGCCTTCCAGCAAATCACCTTCGTTGCGCTTCTCCACATCTGACCAATTTCCGCCGACCCTGGTCCATCGTGGCCGCTCTCAGGACTTCCACATTCCCTGCTTGCTTTAGCGAGTCACCAATTCCATCGAGTCATCCTGAGGAAAGCACTTTTACATATGATCTTGAAAGCGCTCACGCTTAGTCTGCTCACCCTGACCGTTCCAAACTGCAAGGGACAGGAAACACCAATCCTCGGAGAGGCGAAGATGGAGCGATCCCCGCCAGAAGAAGTAACCAAACTGACAGAACCGCAGGAAAAGCACCCCGTACTGTTCTACGATGAAGCTGACCGCACGAGAATGCAGACACGAATACATCAGGAACCCTGGGCCTCCTGGTGGCAGGAACTGCTCACACATGGTGTACGAAGTACCCCTGCACTTGCCTGGTGGTTGCTTGGCGATGAACAGGAGGCGACCAGTGCCAGAATTGATCTTCTGGATCGGCCGATATGGAGACACACACCCCAGGGATATCTGGAACCCAGCTCCCATCGGTTCTCGGATTACATTGTCGCATACGACTTGCTCGCCTCCTGGGAAGGACTGACGCCACAGGATCATCGCACTATCCGAGCAAAACTTGCGGCTGAGGCCGATCACTACTTCCAGGTCCTGGAAGGCGGTGCCACAGGCGGTGCGAACTACGGAAATCAGCGAACCCTGGCGGCCTCGGCACTGGGAATGGCCGCCCTGACCATTCCCCAATACAACGATAGCCCCAATGGCCCTGAAAAATGGCTGGAACGCGCACTCCTCGAGATCCGTCGAACAGAAAACCTGTGGTTCTTCCGGCCAGGTGGACATTTTGTTGAGGGCGTGGGATATACAAATTATATGAATGTCCAGTTCGTGCCCTTCGCGATCGCATACGAGCGAACTTCCGGCACCTATATCTTAAACGAACCTCGTTTCCACGACTGGCTCGTCTTTGCGGCATACCAGATGATGGCCAATGGTGAACTGGTACCCTGGGGAACCTGTGAATCGGGCATGGGCCTCGGCTTCTTCTCTCTCCTGTCTAACGAACGCTACGGACAAGATTTAGCTCCTTTGTTCAATCGCGCGTTCAACCTGCCCAGGAATCCTATCCCTCACCTCTACCACATCCACATTGCCCTGGCCAGATATGAGCCCGTGGTACTTGGCGAATCACCGCCTTCCTCAATGGCGTTTCCACAGTCCCAAACCGCTGTCTTTCGTGAGAACTGGGGCCACGAAGCGATCGCTGTCTGGTTTGCAGGAAAGGATGGAACCTGGCCGCTGAAACACCGTTACGAAACATACAGCCAGGGAGACGCAGGGCATTTCGTTCTTAGCGCCTGGGACGAGGTACTGGCCGCAGACTCGGGCTATGACCATTGGAAGAGTCGGGATTATTTTAACGCAGAATTCCACAACGTCATTTTGATCGATGGCAAAGGTCCGGAGCAAGATACACCAGGTGAAATGTCTGATATCCAAACCGAGGGATTCGTTCGCCGAGCCACGGTCACAACAATCTACCAGGACTGCAGTGTCCGCAGGACACTTGCGCTCGTTCGGGATCGATACCTGATCGTCTTCGACCGAATCACAGCCGATCGATCGCACAGTTACACCTGGCAGGTCCGATCTGCCTCGCCCCCCAATTCAGGAACACGTCTCTCAGACCGGGCTGTGACTTGGCCAGGCTTGTCAGCAAACGCGTGGCGGTCATTGCAGCCCGGCCGCACCGAAATGACCACTGTGATTCCTCAGTTCGCTGACCTGACACTCAAAGCGGGCCGCTGGCGGCCTATGTCTGCGAAACCCGAGTTCATCAACCAGGTTGCCAGTGCGGATTGGCGTGGAGGAGAGACCGCAGCCCTTTTCGCCCTGCTCCCCAACTTGCAGGAGAATCCCGACCTTACCTGGCAGGCGCTGGAAGGACAAAATCTCGAGATTCAGGGACCGGGATGGTCGGACCGCATTCTTGTTTCCGGGAACCAGCTCGAAATCCTCAGTAGCGATGGAAAAATAGAACTGCTACTGGAATAAGTCTCGATGCTCCAACAGGAGCCTGAAAGCCGATTCTTTGCTTACTCTCCGGTAACGAACACCACCTTGCACTGATTCAGAAACGTACTCTGTGCCGCAGCCATCTTGATCCGGACGCCATCCATGGAAGATATCGTCACATTGGATCTACCCCGCCCTGTTGCCGCTGTCCCTTTCACAACAAGCGGGTTGTCGCCTGCCCTTCCATTTTCTCTGGCCGACGCCACGTCCGTCTCGTAGGCTACCATGCCAAATGTAACAGCGGCGTCCCTGTCCACCATCTCCGCACCATAGACCAGCCCACGATCCTCATCAAGGATCTTCGGGGCGAGTGCAGGAAGTAGAGAAAGCTCTGCCGCCTCCACAATCAGACCAGTAATTTGAGTAGATTTCCTGCCCTCGGGCGGTGCCAGCAACGAGGCCTTTTTCCCAAACCCTGCCTGTGGCAATACCTTGTCCAGCAGTGGGCCACGTAATCCAATGGCCATCGTCACGGTGGCAATGCCATCTTCATCGTAACTGGTTTTGCCGACCTGACGTGCACCCTGAACAATCCCTTCAACCCGTCCAGTGATCCGGTCATCGGTAACCAGCGTATCCTGCACTGTGCGCTCGGATGTGATCTGGACACCCTTTAGGATGACCAGCAGGTTTCTGTAGGCATCCATTCTCGCGGCAGTCGCAGCCAGAATCTTTGCTTGTGCAGGTGTGACGCCTGTTTTGGGCGCACCAAAACCCTGTGCAGTGAGTACGCCGTCGCGCCAGTTCACACCACTACCCTCTGCTTCGCACGGTCTAGTGAGAACACCGAGAAGAATAGCGAAAACTGTGACAAGAATCTGTTTGCTGTTCATCGAATCCATCCTCCACTAAATCATGTCCAACTGCAAGCTCGTGATCGGGTCATCACGCGCCAATTAATCCACTCTCCTCTACCCAAGTCAAGCAAAACTATCTTCCATTCCCGACACGGTTCAAACGGAACGCGATTGCCTTGACCACAACCCGAGTTGGGCAGTGTAAATAGTGATATGACTTCCGGTAATATATTAATTTATTCAAGTAGCCACTCGCCTCCATGTCCTGCTTAGACCTGAGTCAACCTCGACTGGGGATACCCATGGAAGAAAAGACCTCTCTCCTGCCCAGAATCTCGGTCAATCGACCCGTCACCGTGACCATGTGCCTCGTGGCACTCCTCGTGGTGGGTGCCGTCGCCTATTCTCGAATCCCTGTAAAAATGTTCCCGTCTGGATTCGATCCGCCATTCCTATGGATGAATGTGCGCTATAGTGGATCTACACCCCGGGAGGCCGAACAGCAGATCGCCAAACCCCTCGAGGAGGCCATTCGCACGGTAAAAGGTGTGAAACGTGTCCGGACATACAGTGGGACCTGGGGCGTAAGCGCGCCCATCGAATTTCGGACCGGCACCGACACGACGCTGGCGTACAATCAGCTTTGGGATCGGCTCGAACGGTTGAAACCCAGTCTTCCTGAAGAATCACGTGACAGAGTATTCGTCTGGAAATTCAATTCGGAAAGCTGGGAGATCATGTGGATCGGTGTATCCATCGACTCTACTATCGCCGACCCTTACAGATACCTCGACAGCCATGTCAGAAATCCAATCTCGCAGATAGACGGTGTGGGAAAAGTCGACTTCTGGGGTGTTCATCAGAAGGAAGTCATGATAGAGGTCGACCAGGACCTGATGCGCTCCAGAGGCGTGGGCATCTACGAAATGGTCCAGGCGCTGCAAAGCGACAACTTTTCGATGTCAGGTGGCTACGTCCGGGAAGGCGGAAAGAAATTCTTCGTGCGGTCGCTGGCGAGATATCGGGACGTGCATGAAATAGAAAACATTCAGGTGAGTAATCGAAATGGAGGCGTTCGACTCAGGGAAGTTGCGGACGTCATTCACGACGTGCCCTCCAGAGACTGGTACCAGCAGATTGACGGACAGCCATCCGTATCCATAGGCGTATTCCAGGAATCGAGCGCCAATATCGTAGACGTGTGCGACCGCGTGAGTGCTTTGCTAAAGGAAATAGAGGCAAAGTCGGACAGGCCTATGAAATTCAATGTCTTCTTCGACCAGGGACAATTCATAAAGGGATCGATCGACAATTTGCAAACAACCGGCCTCTGGGGTGGACTCTTCGCTGCCCTTGTCCTCTTGTTTTTTCTGAGAACCATCCGGATGACGGCCATCATCACCCTGTCCATCCCCTTGTGTATTATGCTCACGCTCACGACGCTCTACTTTATTGGTTGGTCGTTGAACGTCCTCACCATGATGGGGCTGATGGTCGGTGTGGGAATGGTGGTGGATAACTCGATTGTAATCCTGGAAAATATTTACAGAATGAGACTCCAAGGTGAAAACCCGTCTCAATCCGCCATAATTGGCGCCAGCGAAGTCGGGCTGGCAATTACCATGGCCACACTTACCACCGTGGTGGTGTTCCTGCCGCTGATCCTGATGAGCGGCGGAACGTGGATGACCTTCTACCTTTCGCGCATAGGGATCCCCGTGATCCTTTCACTGGTGGGTTCTCTCTTCGTGGCACTCATCTTCATCCCGCTGGCATCCGTAAGAATGGGCGGCGGCGGCGTGAAGTCGGATCCCAAATCCGTTGCATGGCTCAGGGAGCTTTATTCCAGATCCCTGGCCTGGACTCTGCGCCGAAGGCGTGATGCAATCCTGCTCGTCTTAGCCATTTTTGCCACCATTGCGTTTCCTTCGCAGCATCTGAAGAAGTCGGATTCCCGAGGTCGGGCGCTCAATGACTTTCGCATTGAATACTTTATGCCCAAGCACTTTTCAATTCAGGAGACGTTCGATGTTCTGACACAAGTAGAGTCATACCTGGATGAGCAAAAGAAAACCTATGGAATCAAGACAGTGCGGACGTGGTTCAGAAAAGCACGAGGAGGCATTCAGGTTTTTCTCGAGGCGGATCCCGCGAATGTCTGGTGGATGGTGGCGTACCGTGATATCAGCAAATGGGTTGGATACCCTGTTGACCAGCGAATGGAGCAGAAGGACGTTATTGCGGATCTAAAGAAGCATATGCCAAGATTTGTTGGCGTTCGATCGAGCATAGATCGGCGCGAAAGCGGTGGGCAGGATCCAAGGGTTTCTGTTTATCTTGATGGAGAGGACACCGAAGTATTGGCAGGCCTGGTCGATGAAGTCGATCGG
>CAVOEZ010000273.1:0-6085 GCA_963694355.1 Latescibacteria bacterium UBA2968
CTGGATGCTCCCAAGACAAAGCGTATTGCCGACTTGCTGGATGCCCTGGGTGTAAGAGATCAAAAGGCGCTCCTGCTGACTGGTGAGAATCTGCCCAATGTGGTTAAATCGTGCAGAAACATTCCCGGGCTGGGTATATTGCCGGCCTCCCAGGTATCGACGTACGATGTGATCAAGGTAGACACTGTGATCCTCACGCAAGATGCTGTGGGAAGAATAGCCGATATTTGGGGGACTGGATGAAGAAAGACCTTAGAACAATCATTCGTCGGCCGCTTATCACTGAACGGGCCTCGCTCCTCCAAGAAGAGCACAACAAATATGTTTTTGAAGTACGGGGAGATGCCAACAAAATTCAGATTAAACAAGCAGCGGAGCTTGTTTTCGACGTGCGGGTGGCGAAAGTGAATACCACAACCGTATCCGGTAAGATCAAGCGGCTCGGGCGGTTCCAGGGCCGGAGATCCAATTGGAAAAAGGCGATTGTAACCCTTGCCGATGGCGAGAGTATTGACCTGTTTGGGGAAGCTTAGATATGGCTGTCAAGTCTTTCAGACCGATCACACCTGCGCTTCGATTTAAGACTGTTTCGACGTTCGAAGAGATTACAAAATCGGAACCGGAGAAGTCACTTCTCGAGTCTAACAAGAAAAGTGGCGGGCGGAACAACCGCGGGCGAATAACCAGCCGTCGTCGTGGGGGTGGACACAAGCGATTCTATCGAAAGATCGATTTTAAACGGGACAAAAGTGGCATTCCGGCCACCGTGCATTCCATAGAGTACGATCCCAATCGGTCATCTCGTATTGCATTGTTACACTATGCCGATGGCGAAAAACGATATATCCTTGCCCCTGTGGGTCTTGCGGTGGGAAGCAAGGTCGAATCGGGGCCGGCTGCTGAAATCAGACCCGGGAATGCGCTACCATTGGAAAATATACCCCTGGGTTCTATCGTCCACAATGTAGAGCTTCAGCCTGGACGCGGTGGACAGATTGGTCGGGCGGCTGGTGTAGAGATACAGATTATGGCTAAGGAAGGTGAATTCGCTCAGTTGCGGATGCCGTCCAGCGAAATGCGACTCGTACGTATTTCCTGTTATGCCACCATAGGCCAGGTTGGAAATCTGGATCATGAGAATATCGTTATTGGCAAGGCCGGAAGAAGCAGGTGGCTTGGTAAGCGCCCTTCTGTGCGAGGTGTTGCGATGAACCCTATCGATCATCCACACGGTGGGGGAGAAGGCAGGGCATCCGGCGGAGGGCATCCGGTAACGCCGTGGGGGACACCCACCAAGGGTTATAAGACGCGCAAACGCAAGAACAGATCTAACAAATACATCGTTAGGCGACGCACCAAGTAATTTCTCAGAGGAAGATTATGTCTCGTTCACTGAAGAAGGGCCCTTACATTGAGCCCCAGTTGCAGAAGAAAATTGATCAAATGAACAAATCCGGCAACAAGCGCGTAGTTCAGACGTGGGCACGACGGTCTACCATCTCTCCGGAGTTCGTGGGACATACCCTCGCTGTCCATAACGGCAACAAGTTCATTCCCGTATATATTACAGAAAATATGGTAGGTCATAAACTCGGTGAATTTGCCCCCACCCGGACATTTCGCGGGCACAGTGGGAGTCTTACAGAACGGTCCTCAGGTCTGAAGTAGATCTGTCGAGGTCAAAAGGGAATAAGATGGAAGCCAAGGCAATACTAAGATACGCAAAGATATCACCCAGGAAGGTCAGACAGGTAGTGGACCTGGTGCGCGGAAAGGGCGTTGAGGAGGCACTGAACATTCTCCAATTCACGCCAAAGAAAGCAGCACTACTCGTGGAGCGCACACTCCGATCCGCAGTGGCCAATGCTTTGAACAATGAAGAGACCAATGTCAGGGAAGAAGATCTCATTGTTAAGGAGATCTTTGTTAATGGCGGCATTGCTATGAAAAGACTTCGACCGATGCCGAGAGGCTCTGCGGGGCAGATTCGCAAGCGGTGCAGTCATCTTACACTTGTGGTAGGCGACAACAAGTAGGTTCGTTTTTTTGAGGAGGTAGGTTTGGGCCGTAAAACACATCCAACTGGGTTCAGGCTTGGAATCACGAAGGATTGGAGTTCAAGGTGGTTCGCGGGCAATGATTTTGCGGATCTGTTGAAGGAAGATCTCATGCTCCGCCGTTACATAAAAAGCCGGCTTCAGCGGGCAAGTGTTTCCAAGATCGACATCGAGCGGGCTCCGAAGCGCGTAACCATCTCTGTTCACACTGCCCGCCCGGGGATTGTCATTGGTCGGAAGGGTACGGAAGTTGACAAGCTTCGAGATGAGTTGAAGCACATTACCGGCAAAGAGATTTACATAAATATTCAGGAAATAAAAAGACCCGAGCTCAATGCCCAACTGGTGGCCGACAACATTGCCCGGCAATTGGAGCAAAGAGTTTCTTTCCGCAGGGCAATGAAAAAGGCGATTGCCTCCGGGATGCGGATGGGGGCCGAAGGCATTAAGATCGTATGTGGGGGACGGCTGGGTGGTGCTGAAATGGGCCGTATCGAAAAGTCCGAACCGGCTGGTCGGGTTCCGCTCCATACCCTGCGAGCCGATATCGACTATGCCAGATCGACTGCTTATACGACATCTGGAACGGTAGGCGTGAAGGTTTGGATTTGCCACGGTGAAGTGGTAGACCGACCCGGAGCTGCACAAGTTACCCAACAGAACTGAGCACTAAAGGCAAAAGGGAACAGCTGTTATGTTAATGCCGAAACGCATCAAATACAGAAAACAACAACGGGGACGCATGCGGGGTATTGCTCATCGTGGTGGACGAATCGCATTTGGTGAGTTCGCCATGCAGGCCTTGGAACCCGCTTGGATTACAAGCCGGCAAATTGAGGCAGCTCGTGTGGCCATTACACGCGCTCTAGGTCGCGGCGGAAAGGTCTGGATCAGGATGTTTCCGGACAAGCCTGTTACGGTCAAACCTGCTGAGACACGAATGGGTAAAGGTAAGGGCAACCCTGAATTCTGGGTGGCCGTCGTTAAGCCGGGCAGAATTATGTTTGAGATTGAGGGCGTCCCTCGCGAAAGTGCAAAGGAAGCGATTCGTCTGGCTGGTCACAAGATGCCTATCAAGGTTCGTTTTATCGAACGTGGAGGTTTAGAGGGATGAAGGCCAGCGAACTGCGCCAGCGAAGCCGAACCGAACTTCAGGAACTGCTGGGAGACAAACTTGGGGAAGTTTCCAACTTGCGAATTCAGATGATTACTCAGCATCTGGAAAACCCCCTGTTGATAAGAGCGGCAAGACGGGAAATTGCCCGTATACGTACAATTCTGAACGAGCATGAACGGGGTGTTCTTGTAGTCCTTGGTGAGTCAGATGCTGGCGCAGAAACGCCGAAAGGAACTTGACTGAAATGGCTGAAACAGGAACACGAGGTCGTCGGAAGACTCTGATGGGTGAAGTAGTGAGCGACCGAGCAGACAAGACGATTGTGGTGCAAGTCACTTGGAGATCTCCGCATCCTCTTTACGGGAAAGTAATGAAGCGAAAATCGAAATATGCCGCCCACGATGAGGATAATGTGGCTGGTATTGGGGATACCGTGGTCATTACTGAGACGCGGCCTCTGAGTAAGACCAAACGTTGGCGACTTTCCGAAATTCTTGGAAAAGCTCAGTAAGGGGCGATAGGGCAATGGTGACAGAGCAGACAGTGTTGAATTGTGCCGATAACAGTGGTGCGCGAAAAGTGATGTGTTTCCGTGTGCTGGGTGGGTCCAAGAGGAAATATGCGGGATTGGGTGACACTATCGTCGTTGCAGTCAAGGATGCGCAGCCGAATAGTGCTGTAAAGAAGGGCGAAGTTTCCAGGGCAGTAATCGTGAGAACGAAGAAGGAAGTCCGGAGGCCTGACGGATCCTACATCCGATTCGATGACAATGCCGCTATCTTGCTAACACCAGAGGGTGAGCCCAGGGGAACCCGTATATTTGGTCCCGTTGCCAGAGAATTGAGAGAAAAACGGTTCATGCGTATCGTCTCGCTGGCTGCCGAAGTTATTTGATTGAAGTTCGAGAGGAGTGAAGAACAGTGAAGTTGCATATTCGCAGTGGCGATACGGTTGAGGTTATCAGCGGTGTCGATGCGGGAAAGAGAGGCCGAGTCCTCAAGGTTTTCCCACAGAAGCGAAGGGCGCTGGTAGAGGGTGTGAATTTTATCAAGCGACACACAAAGCCCAGCACGAACAACCAGCAGGGCGGAATTATTGAGAAAGAGGCCCCGGTTCACGCAGCCAAGTTGATGCTGGTGGACCCTCAGACAGAAGAGCGCACACGAATTCGGAGAAAGCGTCTCGATGACGGATCTTCAATCCGTGTTGCGACAAAAAGTGGCGAGCAAATTTCCGAACCAAGTTGATTACGAGGGTATTATGGCAGTCCGGTTGCGTGAGAATTTCAACGATGAGATAGTACCGGCCATGATGGAACGCTTTGGATACAGCAATAAGTACCAGGTTCCCCGGCTGGAGAAGATTTCCCTTAACATGGGGATTGGGGAAGCAGTTCAGAATCCAAAGGCCATTGATGGTGCCCTTTCAGACCTGACAATGATCACAGGACAACGACCCTCGGTGCGCAAAGCGAAGAAATCGGTTTCAAATTTCAAACTGAGGGAAGGGGTCCCAATCGGGTGTGCGGTGACCTTGCGAAGTGATCGGATGTATGAGTTCCTGGACCGTTTTTTCATGTTTGCGGTTCCGAGAATCCGTGATTTCCGAGGCTTGTCCCCCAACTCATTCGACGGTCGTGGAAACTACACTGTGGGGATCAAGGAACAGATCGTTTTCCCCGAGATCCATTACGATCAGATCGATGAGGTTCGGGGAATGGATATTACGATTGTTACGACCGCAAATACTGATGAAGAGGCCTATGAGTTGCTCAGGCTTTTTGGAATGCCATTTCGTACAACAGAGGCTGCTTGACAGGACTCAACACCGAAGGAAGGATCTTGTGGCAAAGAAAGCATTGGTGGTTAAGGCCAACCGAAAACCGAAATTCTCCGTTCGCAAATACAACCGATGCCATCGATGTGGCCGGCCCAGGGGGTTCATGAGGCGATTCGGGATTTGCAGGATTTGTTTCCGAGAACTTGCGCATATGGGTGAAATCCCAGGTGTGGTAAAAGCAAGTTGGTAACTGACGCTGACAGGAGGCGTAGTCTGAAATGAGTATGACTGATCCCATCGCGGATATGCTTACACGGTTACGAAATGCTTCTCGTGCCGGTCATCGCAAAGTTGATATTCCAAGCTCGAACATCAAAAGGGAAGTTGCCCGGATTATGAAAGAGCGTGGGTTCGTGCATAATTTTGCGTATGTGGATGATCGACGACAGGGGTATCTCAGACTTTATCTGAAATACAGTACCGAGGAAGAAAGTGCCATACAGGGCGTGAAGAGAATAAGCAGGCCAGGTCTCAGAAGGTATGTTGCCTGCTCTGAAATTCCAAGGGTCCTGAATGGGCTGGGTGTAGCCATCTTGTCTACATCGAGGGGTATCCTTACAGACCTCGAGGCACGGCATGCAGGTGTAGGTGGAGAAGTGCTCTGTCACGTTTGGTAATCTGGTAAGAAGGAGTGAGCAGTGTCAAGGATTGGAAAACAGCCGATTGTTTTGCCCGATGGTGTCGATGTGACCGTTCAGGGCGCATTTGCGAAAGTTAAAGGGACGAACGGACAATTGGAAGTGCCTGTGCATCCCCTTACGCAAGTGAATCAGGAGGCCGGGTCAGTTAATGTCTCGGTTTCCGATACAGATGACCGTCAATCCCGTGCGATGTGGGGTTTGACACGCGCGTTGCTGGCCAATGCCGTGGAGGGTGTTAGCAAGGGTTTTGAAAAGCGGCTAGCCATCGTGGGCGTTGGTTATCGGGCCGAAGTGAAAGGCAAGAACCTTGACCTGCAAGTGGGCTACAGCCATCCGGTGGTAGTTGAACCCCTTCCGGGGATTGAGTTTAGTATTGAAGATGCCCCAGCAGGTATCGAAAGTGCGCAGGCTTCCATTGTGATTAAGGGAGC
>CAVOEZ010000274.1:0-6079 GCA_963694355.1 Latescibacteria bacterium UBA2968
TTAAAATAAAGTTGAACGAGCTTAACGAACAGGCTCAATTTCCAGATCTTGACCTGGCTTTCGGGACTTTGTCTGGAGGCTGGAAAAAGCGGGTCGGGATTGCAGCCACCATAGCTGAGGGCTGCGATTTAGTTCTCCTGGATGAGCCCACCAACCATCTTGATCTACAGGGCATTCTTTGGCTGGAATATTTGCTTCAAACGGCCAAATTCGCTTTCGTGCTCATCAGTCATGACCGCTTTATTCTTGAAAACACATGTAACAGTATTATGGATCTGGATCCACGATATAAACAGGGCTTCCTCAAGGTCCGCGGGAACTACTCTCAATTCCTTCAAGATCAGGAAAGATATTTAAGTGATCAGCGGGCAGAGGAACTGAGCCTGTCCAATAAAGTTCGAAGGGAGATCGACTGGTTGCGTCACGGTCCCAAGGCCCGCACATCAAAAGCCAAGTACCGCATTGATAAAGCCTACGGAATGATTGATGATTTGACAGAGATGAAGCGTCGTAACAACCTGCAAAGCGACGCCGGAATAAACTTTGAAGCAGGCGACAGACGTTCAAAGAGACTGCTCTATGCCAAAGGTCTTTCCAAAACCCGTGGGGGCGAAACTCTTTTCAAAGATCTGGAACTTCTTCTATCTCCCGGTATGAAAATCGGGATCATGGGGGCAAACGGCAGTGGCAAAAGTAGTCTTATAGATATTCTAAGGGGTGAACTAAAACCAGACCAGGGTGAGATGGAGGTAGCACAGGGCGTGCGTATTATCACCCTGGATCAAAATCGAGAATTGCCTGATGAGAACCTGTCCTTAAAGAGATCCCTGGTGCCACATGGAGATACTGTCATTTTTCGGGGCAACCCGCTTCATATTAGTGCCTGGGCACAACGTTTTTTGTTCCAAAAAGAACAGCTTGAACTACCGGTCTCTCAATTGTCCGGGGGCGAAAGAGCAAGGGTCCTGCTGGCCAACCTGATGCTCGAAACAGCGGAAATTCTTATCCTGGATGAGCCAACCAATGATCTGGATATACCCACTCTAGAAGTTCTTGAAGAAAGTCTGCTGGATTATTCAGGTGCGCTACTGCTCATTACGCACGATCGCTTTCTTATGGACACAGTCTGCGATCAGATCATCTATCTTGTTGGTGATGGAACGGTAAAGGTGTTTGCCGACACCTTTCAATTGACAGCCTTCCAGAGCTCTCTTAATACCCCTGAGATCATTGATAAACCACGGTCACCCAGTGACAATAAGATCAGGCGCCAACAATTAAAAACCCTCAGAAAGTCCTTTTCTAGAGTAGAGCGCGGCATAGAAAAGGCTGAAGCACGCAAGGCTGAATTGGAAGACGAATTGCACGATCCTGCCAATGCCACTGACCCCGTGAAACTAGTTGAATGCTCTGTATCAATTGAGAAGTTGAATCTTGATATCCTTGCGTTTTTAGAAAGCTGGGAAGGAATCGGAGATGAAATTTCACAAATAGAGGGTTTGTCTCCTAAGTCCGGGTGAGGGTTCGAATCCTGGCCTGAGATCAAAGGTGTCAGGCAAACGGCAGATTAACCCGCGGTTGGTTCAAGGTTCAGGCCTCTGACTTGCCCCCAGCCACCTCCCACTTTCCCACAGTCACCCTATTCTTGAGAGCGCTATGTCCGAAGCTAACTACGACGAATCTCTCGTCCCAGAGTACACGCTACCCGACCCGCTTGTATTCAATGACGGCGCTCCTGTCAGGTCCGCCGCTGATTGGCTTGGCAAGCGGAGAGCAGAAGTCCTTTTCCTGTTCGAAACGGAGGTCTACGGAAAAACGCCGAACAGGGCGGTGGCGTCGCGATTCGAACTCCTGTCTGCGGCGGACTCTTGCGGTGGAAAGGCAAGGCGCAAGGAAGTTCGGATGTATTTCACCGATCGTAACTCTCGGCCGTATCTGGACTTGTTGATTTATGTGCCGAAAGATGCAGAGGGACCTGTGCCCGGGTTCGTTGGGCTGAATTTTGGAGGTAACCACTCGATCACAGATGAAACAGATGTGATCCTGTCCGACGAGTGGATGCGCGGGAAGGGAATGGGCGTGGTCGACAACCACGCTACAGAAGAGGCACGCGGTTCTGCGGCAAGCCGATGGCCGATCGAGCGCATTGTCGATCGTGGTTATATGGTTGCGACTGCCTATTGCGGCGATCTCGATCCCGACTACGATGATGGCTATCGAAACGGGATCCATTCGCTGTTTCATTCCCCCGACAGTATTCCGGCAGCGGATGAGTGGGGTACCATAGGTGCGTGGTCGTGGGGGCTCAGCAGGGCACTCGACTATTTTGAAACGGACGAAGGAATCGATTCAGAGAAAATTGCCGTGATGGGCCATTCCCGTCTGGGCAAAACGTCACTTTGGGCAGGCGTTCAGGACCAACGATTCGCTATCGTCATTTCGAACTGCAGTGGATGTGGCGGAGCCGCGCTGTCACGACGGGCCTTTGGTGAGACAATCGGACGAATCAACACCGCATTCCCACACTGGTTCTGTGACAACTTCAGGCGATACAATGAGAAAGAGCCGAGTTGTCCCGTGGACCAGCATCTGTTGATCGCACTGGTTGCGCCACGTCCTGTTTATGTCGCAAGCGCCGAAGGAGATCGGTGGGCAGATCCCAGGGGTGAGTTCCTCGGCGCGAGGTTGGCGGATCCTGTATACAGACTGCTGGGGACTGATGGATTGGAAACCGAGAAGATACCAGAGGTCCAGCAGTCACTCCAGAGCACAATAGGCTATCACGTTCGCCGAGGTCGCCACGACGTGACAGACTATGATTGGGATAGATATATGGATTTTGCTGACAGACATATGCGGTGAAGCGCTGTGAGCGAACTCTGAAATCCATTGGGACAGCTTCTTTATGAAATACATCACGATACAAGACACCCACCTCTCCGTCTCCCCAATCTGCTTGGGATGTGCCAATTTGGGTGTCAAGAACACAGATAGCGAGGCCTTCGATCTACTCGACGGCTTTGTCGCGGGTGGTGGGAATTTTCTCGATACGGCCCGGGTTTATTCGAATTGGGTACCTGGTGAGTTGAACAGGAGCGAACGAATCATCGGTGATTGGCTCATATCTCGTGGGAACCGGGAACAGATCATTCTGGCGACAAAGGGAGCTCACCCTATCCTGGGTTCTGTGGACTCGCGTCTTTCCACAGCGCACATAGCCGTCGACCTCTTCGGAAGCCTCGAGACGCTTCGCGTAGAGACGATCGATCTCTACTACCTTCATCGTGATGAGCCCTCGCGTCCCGTGGCCGAAATTATGGAGACGCTTAACGCCCACCAGAAGGCCGGCCTGATTCGATACTACGCTTGTTCCAACTGGCAGCCGAGCCGAATCATCGCTGCACAGGGGTATGCCCGAGCGAAAGGGTTCACCGGTTTTGTTGCTAACCAGATGCGTTGGAGCCTCGCAGGCATGAACGTGGGGCCGCCGGAGGATCAGACGATGTGTGCGATGGATTTGCCCACACATAGGATGCATAGCGAATCCGGTCTTGCGGCCATTCCTTTCGGCTCGCAGGCAGGTGGCTACTTCACCAAACTTGCAGCTGATCTCGTATCAGCCAAGAAGAGCGGATTCCACAATGACATCAATGTTGCCCTACTCCCAGTTTTGCAGGAGGCAGCATCCATCCTCGATACTACCGTAACGGCCGTGGCCCTCGGTTGGCTTTTGGCTCAGCCGTTCGTCACGATTCCTATAATCGGTTCTCGCACCATCCCTCAACTCGAGGATTCGCTTCGGGCCTCTGAGATTACACTTCCCGAAGATCTCGTAGTTCGTCTGAATAAGGCCGTCGACGGATGTTGATGTAGTTTAGTATAGTGGACACACCAAGAAGCGATGTACATTGTGATAACATGGTTATTTCTCTCAACCCGTGGCACCCTTCACACTCCACACCGAACCTGTCGTATACGTATTGCGCTCCGAACATAAAAACTCGATCACTTCCGCCACCTCCTCAGGATCTGAATACCTCCCCAACGGATTGCCGGGATTTGCAATAAACTCAGGCGAAAAACGCGGTACCACCATATCCGTTAACGCCCGCCCGGGCTCCACACCTTTGACGAACACCCCAGCTTGCTATACGTATTTCCCAACGCTCCAATGAACGAATACACCGCACCTTTCGACACACAATAAGCCACTTGATTTGGGCCCTCATTTCGCGCACCCGACGTAATCGTCACACAACGCCCCCAACCACCTTCGGTCATATGTGGAATCACCGCCTGATGGAAATGATAAACACCGTACACATTGATCTTCATCACCATATCAAACTGCGCTACAGGCTGTTCCTCAAACGGCTGCTCTAAACCTAATATTCTCCCGCACAACACCAGAACCCGACCACCCACAACCCGGCTTCGTTCCTAGTCCGGGTTCGTGAGCGGCCACAGTTATTTGAAATTGGCGCAAATTTAGAAAGCTGACACCCACTCCCAAAAAGCGCGCACGAAAAATAAGAATCACCCCTTGCACGGCGAATAGCTACATATTGGGCGTCTTCGATTCTTAATGGGGTATGCTGATTTCTTTTAATCTCGACTGAGATATCCCGAGTGATTAGCGATATTACTCATCATGCGAGATGGGTTCCCAGCAATGGCCATTCGAGTAGAGGAGTCTTGAATGCAGAACCAAACTGAGTTAAACAAGGCGTTGGTGCTAAAGTATTGGTAGGAGGTGTGGAATTAGGGAAAGCTGGAGCTTATCGATGAATTCCTTGCTGAAGATCTAAGTAGCGCCAGCAGCTTCATCTCTGGTTGACAGGAGGCATTCCCGGGCTCCCAGGTAGTCATAGAGACGGTGGTCGCCGAGGACGACCTCGTGGTCACGCGCTATAGTTGCCCGGGGAATGTTCACACCGGCGTCTGGGAGGCATCCCTTCGGGATTGTCGGTGACCGTGCCACCGACCGGCAAGGAGATTCCGGATCACGGGATTGCCATATTCCGAATCACCGATGGTAAGATCGTGGAGGCCTGGTCTGAATGGAACCAACTGGAAGTGGCGCAACAGTTGGGTGTCGTCCCTTCGTCAGGGTGATGTCACGCCGGAGTTTTTTGCGGCCATTAAAGCTCTACCACCGCTCGACTCGGGGATCAAGGAGAGAGATAAAAGAAGACAGAAAAAGCCATTGGTGGTGTCGTGCGCTGTATGTTGCCCCATTGAGGGCTTCGCCGTGAAGGAGGCCGTGCCAACTTCGGGTAACGTGTGGTTCCCGGCCCACTACGTTCGGCCCCTTCGGGAGCTACCGAACGTTAGATGCAAATGACAGAATCAAATTGGGACTTCCCTACCCGATGACACTCAACTACGTTTCATCAACGCCAATGCCTCCACGTTCGTGCATTTCGATGATATTTGTTATCAATGAAGAGGTTAGTATCCTATGAATCCAATTGAGACAAGCCGGCTTCTTCTTAGAGAGTTTGAAAAAGAGGATGCACAGCTTCTATATGAAATGAGCCAGGACCCAGAGGCCCAGCAGTTCGTAGGTGGTGGAGAACTCGGCCCCCCTCTGGGGGACTGGGAGAACTGGGTTCGTGCGTTGAGGATGCCTGAAATCCCAAAACGAAACCCACTCGGAATAGCCATCGTTCTCAGAGACTCCGGACAGTTTGTCGGAAAATGCGGTCTTTGGATTGACAGGAAGAGCCGATCTGGTGAACTCGGTTACGAGATCAAACGGGCTTATTGGGGTAACGGATACGCTACAGAGGCCGCCAAAAGTTTCGTAGACTTTGCTTTCGAGCATCTACAACTACATCGTATTTGGGCAGGATGTCGGCCCGCTCACGAGGCTTCGGTCAGAGTTTTGGAGAAGATTGGGATGACCTACGAAGGGCACTTCAGAGACGCATCCTGGTCCAACGGCAAGTGGATCGACACGGTGTACTACGCAGTACTGGAGCAGGATTGGAAAGGGTAGAATGATGGGTAATTCAACTTGTCGGTACCGCAATGTTCGTGGAACCGATAATAGGACAAATGAGTGGAATACCCAGCG
>CAVOEZ010000275.1:0-6075 GCA_963694355.1 Latescibacteria bacterium UBA2968
CAGCAGAAAACTCTTTCTGTTTTTGCTCATCGGTACGGTTGCCCTGGACCTCTGGGTCCAGCTGGTCATTGAAACAAATGTGCTTGCGGTCTTCATATGCGGCATGCCCATTTGGGCGACCATGTTCATCCTGCCGTTCGCGCTTGCCCATTCATATACCACCGAGTGGAAGACCAGTACGAGCCACCTCCTCCTTTCCCTGCCCATTCGTCCATCACTGGCAGGTTTGGCCAAGTATCTGGCTGTGCTGAGTATGGGGATTGTGCTGTTTGCGGCTTCTGCGACCGCGATATATATGGTGACCTTGCGGACACCCGATGAGATCACTTCGCAGCTTCCCAATGTCTTCGGTGTCACACAGAGCGACGTATTCGCGTATGTCATGGCTGGATACTTCTCGATTCTGTTTCTTCTGCTGGGCTTGGTAAGCGGAATGGAAGGTATAAGATTCAGCGTGAGCAGGTTCAGGGGACCCGTTTCGGTCGCCTCGTTTATTCTGGGACTGTATCTTTTCAGCAAGCTGATGATGCCTTTTCTGAACGCAGTGGGAAATGTTCTGGACGTGGGGTTGGCGATCGCGGTCTATTCAATGATCGCCGGCCTCGTGTATCTGGTCCTTGGTCTATATCTGTTCGAGAAGTATGCAGAAATTTGAACTTTATCTGAGGTATAGCTTGAATATTAGTGAACGATTCGCGTCGGTGAACCCGACGCTTTTTTGTTTGACTTCGTGTTAAGCCCGGATGATTTTGCGGAAGTCGATCCGGGGAGATGTGATGGAACCATTACAGGAGGTAGGGAAATGCCTGAGCAGGCACGGGATGCAGATGCAAAGGGGGGCAGGAACAGAATTGCTGGAATGGATCTGGTTGAATTGAGAGATCAGTATCGCAGAGATCTTCACGAAGACTATGCACCATTCTGGAAGGCCCACGGTGTCGACCTGGACATCGGTGGATTCATGTGTGAAATGGACCATGACGGCACCCTCGTAACCACGAACAAATCCATGTGGTATCAAGGTAGAGGGCTCTGGACCCACGCATTCTTCTATAAAAACTTTGGCGACGAATGGCATTTGGAGGCCAGCCGAAAAGCACGGGATTTCATGGTCAAATATGGGAGAGACCAGGACGGAGACTGGGTCCACGGTCTGGATGTAAATGGAAATGTGATCGCTCCACCGGACGGGATAGGCTACACGGGGCTTTTTGTGGCAGAAGGGTTGATGGAGTATGCCAGGGCCACGGGAGATTCTGAGTCCATGGATCTTGCTGTCCAGAGTTTCTGGCGGGCGACTGAGATTTATGACAATCCTGAGAGGGAATCCCCCCAGGGGTATGTGCCCAACAGCTATACCGGGATGCGGGTGCAGGGCTTCGAAATGGTGACCATTGTCTTGCTGACTCAGATGGTACAGGAGGTGAACGATTCAAAGCTCCAGTCACGTCTTTCGCAAGCCGTGGAGGTGGTTCTCGATAAATTCTGGAATCCGGAATACAGGTTGAACAACGAAATCCTGTTTAACAGTTATGATCGTCCGGGAGATGAGAATGAAGATTTCATTTATCTGGGACACGCTATCGAAACCATGTGGATGTTGCTTCATGAGGCGATCAGAACCAGGGACAAATCTCTGTTCGATCTGGCTGCAGAACGTTTGAAGCGACACATGGAAGTGGGTTGGGATGATGTTTATGACGGGTTCTTCAGGGCCATGCAAGTTCACGGTGCTTACACGTTTGACAAAGTCCTGTGGCTGCAGGAAGAGGTTCTGATTGGCACCATGATCTTGATGGAACACACCGATTGGTCGTGGCCCGCCGAATGGTTCGACAGGACCTTCCATTATGTGCAGGACAAGTTCCCATTGAAGAAGCACGGGTATGCGATGTGGCAAATGGGTGGAGACAGAAAGGTTACCTTCCAGCCGAACACTTCTAGAAAAGGCAACTACCATCATCCACGGCATCTGATGCATAACTTGCTGTCGATTGACCGAATGATCGAACGAAATGGGAAGATTTCAAACCTCTGGGAATAATCGCAGTGCGAGCCGGGCTGGACCCGGCCTGATCGGGAGGCACTAAATGCCAAACAGCAAGGTGACATCACGAAGTCTGCGTCGTGTGAAGCGGCTCTATCCGAAGACAGACCTGGTAAAGGATGGGAAACCCCTGGCCACAATTGTTCGGCCGCAGGAGGCTGCCTATCTGGCTTTGGCAAAGCAGATTCAGACAACTGTCAAATCGCTAACCGGGGCTACACTGCCCATTGTGATTCCTGAAAAGGTTGCTGAGCGACCCAGACGCAATCTTATCCTGCTTGGTAATCTGAACAACAATGAAGTCATATTTAAATTGTATGGATTCAACTATACACCTGCGGATGACCTTTACCCGGGGCGGGGTGGCTACCTGTTTCATTCTATTCACGATCCCTGGGGCACAGGCTCGAATGCTCTGGGTATTCTTGGCAGCGATCTGGATGGGGTTCGCTCGGCCGCGGACAGTTTCCTTCAGCGACTGAGAAAAGGACGATCACTGACCGTAGACAGGGTTTTCGATGTCAAGTTCGGACCAGATGCTCACAAGATACCCGGGTTGATGAATCAACCTGATCTGGATTCAGAAATGGAAGCCGCCGAAGAGGCTCTGAAACGGGGTGAGCATACCGGTCTTTGGGGACGCATTGGCGAACGCGGTCTGCTCTATGGGTTGACTGGAAATGAAGTCTATGCCGAACTCTACAAGCGGCTGGTTTTCAGGATGTATGAACACGCGATGTCGGATCCTGACAATTACGGAGGAATCTGGGGGTTTGACGCCGATTTCGCGTTGCACAAGGTGATGCCGGGTTGGGATCTGGTGGAGGAGAGTCCATGCCTGTCCGATCAGGAACGACTCCGGATCTCGAAGATCCTGTTCGAATTCATCACGGACTGCATACCCCACGTGGGGAATATGGATGTGCCGCATGTTCGCCATAATCATACCACCTTCGCAGCTCTCGGACTTTACTATTCTGGCGTTTACTACAGCAAGTACTACGGCTCGAAGGAGGCACAGAACTGGATCTCCCTTGCAGATAAATGTTTTCAACTGCAGGCCAGGGCCTTCAAGCCCCACGAAGACTGCAGCGGCTATCAGTGGTTGACGCACTACCACTTGACCAAGTATTCATTGTCCAAAGGCGACTCGACTTTCTTCGACAATGGCTGTGCCCGCAAGGCGGCAGACTATGCGATTCTCACCACGGACAATCTGGGGTACGCGTTGCCATACGGCGATAACGCCTCGCCGTTCGGGTGGTGGAGCGAATTGCCGTATTTACGTGCATCGGTATGTGTGATGGGGGACGGGCGATACCAATGGATGCTCAACAAGAAGACGACGGTGGAGTCCCGCTACAATGCCTATGAATATCACAGAAATGTGCATCCCGTAGAGCCTCTGGATCTGGATGGAATGCAGACGTTTCCCGTCGACCCTCTTTACTACCAGTCTAATGATGGCGAATCGCACCTGCCTTACAAGAAAACCGTGGACAAAGTCGTATTCAGGGACGGGTTCGATGCGGATGCCCAGTATCTGTTTCTGGATGGTCTTTCCAATGGCGGTCACAAGCACTATGATGGAAATTCAATTAGCCGAATCACAGAAAACCAGAGAATCTGGCTGGCGGACTGCGACTACATCAAGTCCCTGCCGAAATTCCACAACGGGGTCCTGATCTTCAAGAATGGACAGTCTTCAGAGATTCCTCCTTTCGTAGAGTTGGAGCACGCTGAGAATTTCGGACAAACCGGGTTCTCAGAGACCACGCTTCGCAACTACAGCGGTGTCGACTGGCATAGGAATATCATCTGGAACAGGGGACGATACTTCCTGGTGGTGGACGAGATGGAGGCAAAACAAGAGGATGACTATTCATTTCGCGCGGTGTGGCAGACCCTTGGCGATGTGGAAATCAGAGATGGTGGGTTGGCGGTTGAGCAGAACGGCGAACAATTCTTCATCACGGGGTTACCCGGCACCACACTCAAACTCGAGGACGATGAAGTAACCGGAAAAAACTGGGCGGCCTATGAACACGCCCCACCAGTGGTAAGACTACTTCAACAAATCGCAGACGTGCATCTCAGAAAGCGGGAGAATTACAGGTATTTCAACCTGCTCTACTGTTCGGACGATGAGCAGCCGCAGCGCCTGGGCATGACACAGTTGACGGCAGGGTGCGTGAGAATCGACGGGATGGCGGAGGCCGTCTATGCGGGGGTTGGCGACCGCAGGACGGTAGAGAAGATTCCCTCAGGACCTGAGGTTGCCGCTGCCCAGTTCCATCTCTCTCCGTCAGTTTTCTCGGTTGTAGATGGAACGCATCTGAAATGGGGTGGACTTGGATTCGAGAGCGAACAACCGATTTCTATGATGTATTGTGTTCGGTCCGGGGCTGGTACGATCGTGGCTTCGAGGCGCACGCTCGTAAGCTTCGCGTTAGACGGCAGAACCGCTGTTTTGGTAGACGGCAAGGCGACAGAGTCGCAGAAGTCGCGGGGAAATATCATTTTCGAGATCTCCAGGGGAAGACATGAATTCAGTCTGCTGACGGACGAAGTCAAGCAACTCCGGAAGTTGGCGAGCAAACCCGTCAAGCAGAAGAAACCTGGAACCAGCCGCAGCCTTATATCCAGACAGCGGGTGAAGTCACTCAAGCCACTATGGACTTACAAGGGTGGTGGCCCCTTCCTCTCGGTTAAAGGGGCCAACCTTTCCGGAGATGTTCAGCAGGAGGTCATTGCAGGTGGCGCGGGAGGCGACGTCTGTGCTATCAGAGGGGGAGAGTCGCTCTGGAAATTCAAGACGAACGGGGAGGTGCGCTCTGTCTGGGCGGCGGATCTGGAGAATGACGGGGAAACCGAAATAATTGCAGGGTCTGCCGACACAAAGGTTTATGTGATCGATTCGAGAGGGAAGAAACGGTGGGACTTCGAGATTCCGCTCTACTATCGCAAACCTATGCTCCGGACGGTATTCGCAGGGGACATCGATGGCGATGGCAATCTCGAGGTAGTCGCGGGGGCGGAGTCCTGGCGATACTACGCCTTTACACACGATGGGAAGGAGTTGTGGCATCAGATGACGGTGCATTCATCAACGGAGGGATGCGCAGCTGACATCGACGGTGACGGACGTGCCGAGGTGCTGGCGGGTACGGAGTATCACAGATGGCATTGTATAGACGGTAGTGGTGACATTCGGTGGTCCTACCATCCGGCGACAGGACCCAGGACCAATTCTGTTGCGGCGGGGGATGTGGATGGTGACGGCTTGAAGGAAGTCGTATTCGCCGGAGCGGATACCAATATCCACACACTTCGAGCGGACGGGAAACTGTTGTGGCAATTCAATACCGGGGATGAGGTGACGCAGGTTGAGGTGGCGGATCTTGACGGCGATGGTCTGGACGAGGTTGTTGCCTGTTCTATGAGCTTCAATGTTTATGTGGTTAAGGGTGATGGCAAAACGCAATTGTGGCGGCGGGATCTGGGCGAGGTCGTCCGGTGCATTTCGGTCGCTGACTTCAACGGAGATGGCAAGCTGGAAGTAGCCGCTGGAACTGAGGATGGTGTGGTCTATCTACTGGATAATGCGAGTGGAAAGGTGGTTGGACAACACCAGATGGGAGGCGCCATTCTCAGGCTGGCAGCAGCAGATGTGGATGGGGATTCGGTGGATGAGGTCATCGCCTCGGCCGCATCCGGCGAGTTGGTCGCGCTGAAGTAGATTTGGGGAAATAGGGTCGAAGGCGATTTGAGCAAGCATGTAGATGAATTGAAGCGGGGGGCCCTAAGGCCCCCCGCTTCAATTTACTGTACGACTTCTGCACGACCGTTGGTGCGAATACGATAGGTGCCATCTGTTCTGGCTGTAGCGGTGGCGTGCGGTTCTATGCTCATTGTATCACCGGGTCCAAAATCGTACAGGTAGGCGATCTTCCCGGGCGCAAATGCGGGACCGAGTTCGTGATTACCCACCAATCTAATTCGCGAGTCTCGCCGAACGCCGGGTTGGT
>CAVOEZ010000276.1:0-6030 GCA_963694355.1 Latescibacteria bacterium UBA2968
ATATACGTGATACTGCGCTGAATCTCTATCTCGAACTCCTTTTTATAGCCAAGGTTGGTTGCGCTGAAGAAGTCGATGGAGTTACCAGTTGCCCAGGTCACGTTCTCGCCCTTGTTGTGGACCCGGTCCATGGGACTATCGTTCACGACGACCTGGTTGTGGGCCTGGGGAGATCGGAAATAGTGATCCAGAGGATTGTCGTACGGTCCCCAACGCGCGGTTTCCACGGCGAGGGGTTTCCCGAAAGCATAGAGCCCAAAGTCGAGCAGATCGTTGTGTGTGTGTCCGCCGCCCCAGGGGCCGTAGTTGACGACCATGTATTTCGCCTGAGTTTCCCACCCGGAGCGCATGACAGCGAAACCTGAAGGGCGCTGGTCGATCGAGGTATATCCTGGATCTTTCGGGCGTATGCCGTCCACGGATTTGACCCTGTTGCGAATCGTCCAGAGATATTTTCCATTTCTTGTGAAACTGACGCCATTCTTCAGTGGGCCGTCCTGCTTTCCGAATCCGCCATCGTTGAATCCCTGAGACTCACCCAGTGGCGTGGCTGTTGACAGCAGCCAGTCATACATTTGCACGATGCGGCCGCGGATATCCGCTTTGACATTGACGTGCTCGTTGTTTTTGGAAAACGTGAGCAGATCCTCACTCATGCGTGTGCACCAGCCGCCGTATCCAGACGATCGTTCGTGGTGACACCCGTCCGCGTAGAAGTCACGGTCCACGTGTTCGAGCAGGCGCTTCACACCGATGTTGACCCAGGCTTTGGCTTCTTTGAATTCAGGAAAGAGACCACCAGCATACACGAGAGCCCAGCATCCACACATCTGCCAGTTTCCGCTTCTGTAACCCTCTTCCTTTTCAAGTTTGTAGAGCCATCTGGATCCACCCAGGATGGTTTTGAGCATGCGTTCGTGCGTGCGCCAGGAGAGGATGCCGGTTTTGCGATAGGAATAGTAATGATCGATCAACCGGGGGTTACGTCCGCCCACACCGAGTTCGTAAAAAATAACATCAGTATTCGGGTTTGGGTTGGTGAGCTTGTCACGCTGATCGTACCACTGGTTGAATATGTCGTCGAAGCATTCTGGATAGCGCGTGTCACCAGTTTGTTCAAATGCCTTGCGCAGGGATTCGGTCCAGGCCAGGTAATGCGTCCCGTAGATGCCGCTGCGGCCCCAATCCGCATTGAAATTGATATCCTTGCCAAATTTGTAAGTCACGTTGTGCCAACCCTGGATCTCGTAATTCACGACCCGCTCCGCTTCGTGAATTATAGAGGGGTCCGGAGTATCTCCGGCTGGAGGCGGCATGTTGAGTGGTTTTCTCCGTTTGGCGAAATAGGTGCCCCAGGCAGAGGCGGCGTCTTTGTAGTGTCCGGCTTTCGCGGCATCCCTGACTTCGCTGAGCGCCTTGCCCTTCAGATCCATCGCGCCATAGAGATCCTTGTTGGGAATGAAAAGCATTTTAGACCGGCTGATTTTCGGTGGCATTTCACTTCTCCTTTGTGATGGACTTCAAATGGATCGTGTAGTGTGTCGTTTGATTACTGGTCTGTAGGATTGTCCCGATGTTGGGACTCGATGCTGCTGAGGAGGGCCTTGATATCACTGAATCCGCCAATTGCTACGGCAACAGTAACGACCGCGAATATAGCCAGGCTTACGACGAGCAGCAAACCCCAGAATGTGATCCAGAATGTCATGATCGAACCTCCCCGATTTCACCGGATGCGGTGCGGTTTGGAAAGAGTAAGGAGCCGAGGACCATCAAGCCCAGCGCAAGTCCCGTGGTCGTAAGACCTATGGACGCTCCTGAAAGTGTGCCCAGTCCGAGGGCAAGCTTGACCGGGGTGAGACCGACGATCGCGAATGCGCCGGACACGAGTGCAAGATACGCACCCACGGTGCTGGCTCTTTTCCAGTAAAGGCCCATCAGCAACAGTGCGAACGCGCCGGTGAAGTAGATGGCTCCGCTTACGAGCATGTAATCCCAGAGGTCCTGTCCGAGTTCATACCAGAGTCCCCAGATCAGGAGAAAGGCGCCGATTAGGAAGATGAACAGTCGAGAAATGGCCAACTGCGCTTTCGTAGAGAGTCTTCCTCCCGCCACCGGACCGATCACGTCGTGCGTGAGAACCGATGCCCAGCAAAGCAGGTAACTGTCGTGTGTAGACATGAACGCCGCCAAAAGCCCTGCGCCGATCAGCCCGATCAAACCCGCCGGAAGGATCTGGCTGAGAAAGGTGGGGAGTGCTCTGAGTGTGAGATCTGCGTCCTGTACGAGGGCGCCGGATTCAGTGAAAAACATGCTCCGTGTCGTATCATTTTGGTAGAGATAGACCAGCGCACAAATACCCAGAAATTGTGGGATCATGAACCGAATAAGGAACCCTATGGAGGACCAGGTGTAAAGTTTCCTGACGACCTCAGTACTTTCTGCGGCACAGGCGCGGATGACGGAGGTCTGCCATACCGCGCAGGATACGATGCCTGCAGTAAAGATCATCCAGACGACATAAGCGGGTCCGAATCCACCGCCTTCGTGCAGAGGGTTGAATCCCGGTTCTCCGTGGATCGATTTCACCGTTTCGACGATGTTTCCCCAGCCCAGGACATTAACCGAAATGGCGCAGGTGACGATAATGCCGATGGACAGGATGATGAACTGGATGTAGTCGGTTATGACGACAGAAACCATCCCGCCGAGGATGGTGTAGGCCAGGACGAGAATCAGCATCACGGTCATGATCACAGAGACATATGTGGGATCAGTTATTCCGGTCAGCCCGGCTACGAAAATGGCGCCCGCCTTTAAAAAGAGCCCCATGTTGAGGATGCCGGAAAACGCGAGCAGCAATCCGCCGCTGATGCGAACGCCGCGACTGAATCGTTTCTCGTAGAACTCCGGAATGGTCATCACACCCATCTCCCGAAGCGGCACGACAATGAACCCGGTCAACCCCACGATCAGGGTAACGATTCCCGCAATGAGACCAATATGAAATGCGGCGAAGCCTCCCGTGAATCCCTTCTGCGCCGAATACATCACTGTAACAAGACCCAACTCTCCGCCAATCATCGTCGCCACGGCAAGGTGCGGTTTGAGCGAACGTCCAGCCACAACATAATCGCTCATATTATGAATGAAGCGATTCACATACAATCCGATGGCCACCGTCCCGGCCAAATAAATTGCCACAATCACCCAGTCCACATTGCCAAAATTGGTCTCGACTCCCGCCAACATATCAACACTCATATGTATGTTCCCAACTCGAATTTCCAATGACCATCTACCGAGAGGGCCGAGGTCAGGGTTTTCAAGACCAGGGGTCCACGGACCCTTGGCAAATGTACCGTGTCCGTCCAGGGCGAGAAAGCAAAGACAAGGTTGTGCATCGCGTTCGTTCAAGTAAGGGGTCAGCGGGTCGAGGTCAGGGATTTCAAGACCAGGGGTCTAAAGACCCCTGGCTAAGGTACGGTGCCCCTTCAGGGCACAAAGGCAAAGAGCGTCTCCCGAACTCACCTAACCGAATCCCAAAATCCATCGGGGTATGCTGTGCGCGGTTCCGTCCAGCACGACGCTTGTTACTCCTCTAGGCTCGGCAGGCCACTATCGCCCGTGAATCCACCGTCGCAATTCGCACGGCGCCTCTGGCTCCGCGTCAAGCGGAGACTTGTGGTCACTTTTCGTCGGCGAAAAGTGACTCGTCGAAGACGGAAGGAAATGGAAGGGTTGGTATTAGAATTTGATTCGAAAAAGATGAATGAATTTGACTAAAACAAAACAACCATCTCCCGAACTCACCAAACCGAATTTCCAGGGGTCCGAGGACCCCTGGCTAAGGTGCGGTGCCCCTTCAGGGCACAAAGACAACGACGGGGATGGAAGGGTTGGTTTTGAATTTGAAAAGATTCAAGACTTTCGTCTTGCTAAAACAAAACCACATTCCTCAACGCACCCCCACCTTCCATAGACTCGATCGCTTCATTGATCCCGTCCAACGGATAGCGCCCCGAAATCAACTCCTCCAACTTCAACTCACCGCGCTCGTACAACCCAACCAACCTCGGAATATCCACGCTCAAACGCGTCGAACCCATAAAGCTGCCGACAATTCTTCTCTCGCTTCCCGCAAACGGGGTTAAAGGAATGGTCATCGCGGTACCCTCAGAAGGAATTCCCACGATCACCTCCGTACCACCTCTCCGAAGCAGCTCGAATCCCTGTTCTACCGCTTCAGAACTCCCAACCGTCACAAAGACAAAATCCGCCCCTTGCCCGGAAGTAAAAGAAAGAACTCTTTCTTTTACATTTTCTTTAGCGTTCAAGGTATGTGTCGCACCAAATTCCTTTGCCGCCTTCAGTTTGTCTTCCAGAACATCCACTGCGATAATGGGATTGGCTCCGGAAATGGCTGCCCCCTGTATCGAATTCAGGCCGACACCTCCTACACCGATAACCACAACGCTTTCCCCTGGCTTGACTGACGCGGTGTTCACGACAGCTCCAAGGCCGGTGATCACGCCGCAGGCCAGAAGCGATGCCTGATCCATTGGGAGCGAGTCCGGAATGCGCGCAACCTGAGTCTGATCAACGATCGTATGTTCGGCAAATGCAGCGGTCCTTACCCCGTGCCACACGATATCTCCATTGGACTTCCTAAGCCGAGACTGGGTATTGAGGGGAAAGTCGAATTCACACAGATTTGGCGAACCGGTTGTGCAGAAAAAGCATCGCCCGCATGATCGCAGAAGTGTGGTGACCACTGGATCACCTGGCTTCACACACGTGACACCTGGACCAATTTCCTCCACATATCCCGCCGCTTCGTGACCGGCCACCACAGGCGTTTTTCCTGTCCATTCACCCCGGATGAAATGGACGTCACTGTGGCATATCGCTGTCGCAGCCAGGCGGACTTTGACTTCGCCCTGCTGCGGTGGGTCCATCACCAGTTCTTCGATATCCAGGGGTTTGCCAAACGTGTTACAAACAGCCGCGAACATACGTTCCCTTTCAAGTGCCGCCGCGTGAGCTCTACGGCCAGGTGGGTCGATCCATGGAAAACGAATCAGTTACTGTGGTATAGTCAAGATAACCCAGGCGTCCAATCGGTCTGAGCTTCACGGTGTCCACAAGACCATCCTTTATCGCAAGGTCAGAGATGTGGACGCCGATGACCTCGCCGAACACGACAGTATTGGCGCCGTCCTCGTCGGTCGAAGGCAGGTCTACGGTTTGTGTATAAATACACTCCAGGTGGATCGGGCTTTCTGCGACACGCGGCGCCTTGACCAACTTTGACGGAGCTTCAGTCAGTCCGCAAAACTCGAATTCATTGACGTCGCTTGGAGCCGGAACCGCAGATGCATTCATTTGTTCGCGCAGGTCCCACGTGGCGAGATTTACAACGAACTCTCCGGTATCCTCAGCGTTCCTGATACTGTCTTTTTTACCACCGTGTCGATGACCACCGGTAGCGGCAAACATGACCTGCGGAGGGGAATAGGCAACCGCATTGAAAAAGGAGTAGGGAGCCAGGTTCACATTGCCGGCCGTATCCACAGAGGAAATCCAGCCAATAGGTCTCGGAACGACTATGGCATTGAACGGATCTCTTCGTAAATTGTGTCCATCCTGCGTTCGGTAAAACATGAGTGATCACTTTGTTAAAAAATCAAGGACGTAGAATACGTACGCCAGGATCCTGTGAAATAGACATCGCCGGGGGGAGAGTAACATGTCCAGGTTGACCTACTCAATTCTCTTACTACTTTTTACGGCCTGCGCCGCTTTCACCCTTCCGCCTGCACAGCATAACTTCGTAAATCATGAGACGTTTGACGAGTCATTCAAAAATGTATGGAAAGCCTTGCATTCCGTCATCGATAGCGAGGGTTGGCCAGTGGATCGAGCCGAAAAGGAAACCGGTGTTCTCGTGTCAAAGGAGGTGCCTGACAGACTTCGCGGAGGTGACTTTGGTTTCTCGCAATCGATTGATCCTGAGTCGGCGACTATGGT
>CAVOEZ010000277.1:0-6006 GCA_963694355.1 Latescibacteria bacterium UBA2968
ACCTGGCAGGTTCACAGGCGTGTGGCACATCGCTTGATTATGATGTATCGTAACAGTGTGCGGTAATGCCCCGGGTTCTCATCACCGATCCAGCGATGAGCACAGTGGCAGTCCACCGTAGAGCCTGAAGCGTCGGCACGCGCCGCCACCCTCTGTTTGAATATATTGCGAGCAAAGGAGGTTCCCTTGCTGGACCCTTACAAACAACGATCTGAAAGCGTATCGCAACACATTGCCGATCGGCAGCGACTCCTCCGCAACGAAACGGAGGACTACCTTCGGAATCTCGTGCTCGACTACGAGCCGCGCAGAGCGGTTCATTGGGATCGCAAGTACGAGTCCATTGAGGCTTTCGAAGCCTCAGTTGCACCGAACAGGTCACGTTGGCAGGAGGCGATCGGGCTCTTCGAATACGATGGCACACCCCTGGAGCCGATACTCGAGCCCTGGTTTGAGAACGACCGTGTTAGCGCGTCTTGGATAACGGTCGGCTTGTTGGGCGGTCTCCGGGGCCGAGGCATACTGGCGCTCCCCAGGGGGCGTAAAGGGCCTGCTCCGCTCGTTATCGCCCAGCACGGTATCGGATCGTCACCTGAGAAAGCCTTCGGTCTGGACGATCCCGCAGACATCTACAAGAGTTACGCCCGACGTCTGGTGGAAGAAGGGTTTGCGGTCATAGCCCCAATGAACATCTCGGGTGGTCAACCCAGGGCACGTCAGGAGCGCCTGTGCAAACTCCTGGGGAAGACCTTGTGGGGGCTGGAAATATTTCGCACACAACGCCTGCTCGATTACCTGGAGACACGCGAGGAAGTCGATGTTGAACGTACGGGAATGTACGGCATCAGCCTTGGGGGCGCGTACACAATGTTCACCACGCCTCTCGAATCGCGCATCAAGGCCGCGGTCGTCTGTGCCTGGTTTAACCATCGACGCAACAAAATGGCCGTTGATGATCCCCGATACAGTTGCTTCCTGTCGGTCAATGAAGAGCACGTCTGGATCCCGGGGTGGCTTCGCGAATTCACAGACAGCGATCTCGCCTCACTAATCTGCCCCCGCCCGCTTCTCGTTGAGCAGGGAAAAGCAGATGGGATCGCATGGTGGCCAATGATGCTGGAGGAATACGAGGACACCACAGAACACTACACGAAACTCGGCTGTGCAGATCGCATCGAAATCGATCTTCACGAAGGCGGTCACGAAATCAGGATGGAAAAGAGCCTCGATTTCCTCAAGAAGTGGCTTGAGCCCGAAAGGTAAAGACATCAGGTGAGTCAGCATACCACGCAAAAAGTGGCGCTTTACGGTCGTTTCGAGTATAGCGTTGAAAACACCCCCAATCCGCTCCAAACCCCTGGACTGGCAGCCACGTTCACCTCACCATCTGATGTTGACCATAGGGTGGAGGGTTTCTGGGATGGCGGTACCACTTGGCGTGTTCGTTTCTCCCCGGGAGAATTGGGAGAATGGCGTTTCGTTCTCGAACCCAGTGGGGAAAAGATCTCGGGTGTTTTTTCCTGCGTACCCAACCTCGGTGAGACACCCTTCGACAAACACGGCCAGATACAGGTCGGTCCCACTGGAAAACACCTGGTTCACTCCGACGGGACACCTTTCTTCTGGCTGGCCGACACGGCCTGGAACGGGGCCCTGAGGTCGACGGACGAGGAATGGAATGCCTACCCTCTCCAGACGTTCCGACCAGGGCTTCACAGCGTCGCAGTGGGTTACCACACAGTGGCGAGCAGCGCCCGAGGGGGATATCAACGGAAACGTCGCCTTCTCTGGCCATGACCACATAGAGATCAACCCAACCTTCTTTCAGAGACTCGATAAAAAAATCGAGGCCGTGGTTAACGCTGGTCTACTCCCGGAGCCAGTGCTCCTCTGGGCGATCGGCTCAAAATCCAAAGACGAGATCAATCCCGGGTATGGTCTGCCGGAAGACCAGGCCATAGCCTTGGTCAAACACATGGTCGCACGATGGCAGGCCTACCCCGTAGTTTGGATCCTTGGTGGCGATGGGAACTATGGAGCCGAAAAGGCCCAGCGATGGCGGAACATCGGCAGGGCCGTGTTTGGGAATGGCCCCCACGCACCCGTCGCTATGCACCTTGGGGGTGGGCAGTGGGTAGCCGAGGAGTTTCGCGATGAGCCCTGGATGAGCCTGATGGGATACCAGAGTGGCCACGGTGACAGCGACAACACCCTGGACTGGATCGTTCAAGGGCCGCCGTCCAAACACGATCCGGATCTTTTTTATATGAATTTGGAGCCTTGTTACGAAAACCACGTAGCCTACCATTCCAAAAAACCGCACGACGCTTTTTCTGTTCGCCGTGCCATCTACTGGAGCCTGCTCAATGCACCCACTGCAGGAGTAACGTATGGGGGTCACGGCGTCTGGGGATGGGACGATGGAACAACACCTTCCGTTGACCACTCCGGATCCGGTATACCACTCCCTTGGCGGCAGGCATTACGCATGCCGGCAGCAGAGCAAATGCGCCACCTCTACAACAGTTTCACATCGATCAATTGGTCAGCCCTGGTGCCCGCCCCCGACCTCTTGGTCGACCAACCTGGCCTCACCAATGTTCAGCAACACATATCTGCCTCCCGATCGCTGTCTGGTAATCTCGCCGTCGTCTACATACCCATAGCGACCACTGTAACATTACGGACCGAATCTCTGCAGCCGGACCTCACTTCAGCCTGGCACAACCCAAGAACCGGGGAGCATTTACCAGCGAATTCATCCCAAATGGACCACCTGACCTTCATACCACCCGACAAAGAGGATTGGCTCTTGATCATGTCTTAGAATTCGCTCACCAAACCACGAGCTATTTCAATCGCAAACAAACTATCGACTCCGGACGCCGAACCCCGGACTCAGGACGCCTTTTGTCTTCCAGAGGTCTTCTATGATCAAGCTTGCCGTCTTCGGTTGCGCAGGAATCGCCACGCATCAACTGAACTCTATTTGGCCCGACAATCTCTTCGAACTGGTCGCGGGAGCAGACATTCGCTCCGAACAGCTCGATATTTTTAAGGACAAGTTTGACATGCAGCATGGCTACGAGGATTACCGGGTGCTTCTAGATGAGGCAGACATTGACGCAGTAATGGTCTGCACACCCACATTCCTGCACATCGAAAATGTCATAGCGGCTGCAAAGGCGAGAAAACAGATTTTCTGCCAGAAACCAATGGCATTGAACACAGACGACTGCAGGAAGATGATACAAACCTGCAAGGACGAAGGCGTGGGACTCCAGCTCGGATTTGTTCGCCGGTTCGACAATGACTGGGGAACAGTCAAGAAGGTCCTCGATTCCGGCGTGCTTGGGAGTCCCGTGCTCTGGCGACAAATATCAGGCGGCTCACCACCTGGCAGCCCGTTCTTTATGGACAAGGACAAGGGTGGAGGTCCTCTGATCGACGGGATGGTTCACAACTATGACTTCGCCTGTCACTGCTTTGGCGAACCTGTCGAAGTCAAATCCATGCCTATGAAAATTCACCACTCCTCCACCGCATGGGACACCGGGACCGTGCTTGTTCGTTTCGAAAATGGAGACCAGATCATGGTATGCTGGACCTGGGGCCTCCCCTCGGGTGTTCGAGGCAGGGCAGGCACAGAAATTCTTGGACCGAACGGTGTCCTCTCTTTTCCCGGCAGCTACGATCCCGCTCTGGTCGAGGGAAAATATGATCCCGAAACGCAGGGTGCTTACTTACTCACCCTTGGCGAAGACAAGACCGAAGTCATCACATTCGAAAAACAGAACATGTTCCGCGAAGAATTGCGACACTTCGCAGACTGGGTCTCCAAAGGATCACAACCCATGGTCACTGGAGACCATGGTCTCCGAGCCACTCGTATTGCAGAATTGGCCCTCAATGGCGGAGGCATGTACTGAGAATCACTACTCTCCAAGAAATCACCATGGTTTCTCATCCGTTACTCGACACTCGTCTTTTCTCGACACTCGCCTTTTCCTGATCGGACACACTAATGCAAGGACTCTTTGGTCTCCTCCCGACCCCCTACAAGGAAAATCTCGAAATCCACACCGCGGACCTCCGTGCGGTTGCAGATTTCACCTGCAAATCCGGGCAGCACGGCATTGTCTGGCCGGTTATGGTAGGAGAATTCTATTTCCTGGGTGAGGAGGAGAGAATCAGCAATCTGAATGAAGTCCTGGAGGAGATCAACGGACGTGTCCCGCTCATGTTCGGCTGTTCGGGCATCTCGATCCCCCAGGTTCTCTTGTTCGCCCGAGCCGCTCAAAAGTCGGGCGCGGATGCGGTAATTGCAATGGCGCCCGCCAGGTCGAACGCCACATTGGCGATCGAAATGTATCACCGGATTGCAGATGTGTTCGACGGTCCAATCGTCGTTCAAAATGCAGACAATTACGCACCACTAACAGGCGAACAGATCGCGCAGCTGGTGAATGATGTGCCATCTATTGAATACATCAAGGAGGAACGTCAGCCCGGGCCGAAACACATTCGCGAAGTCTATGACCTCGTTGGAGATCGTGTCAAAACCATCTTTGGGGGTGCCGGCGGAAAATTCCTTCCGGATGAACTCGAAAGAGGCGCAAATGGATGTATGCCGGCCTGCGAACTTGGAGATGTGCTTGCGCGCTTTTTTGAACTCTGGTGGGATGGAAAGAAAGAGGAAGCGCGCAGCCTTCACCGAAGAATTCTACCTCTGATCAATCTCCAGACCCACCCGTTTATGAGATACATCCTGAAGCGACGGGGAATGTCACGTGAACGGCCGCGAACGTTTTCTGGCTGCACTGCGAAGGGAAGAGCCCGACAGAGTTCCCATATGGGAACTAATCGTCAATGAACCAACACGTTCTGCCCGGGGCGCGAACTCGCTCGAGGAATTCGTCCTGCAGGAGGACCTGGACGCCATCACCATTTTCGAGGAAATAACCCTCAGAGATCTTGCCGAACGGGTCACAGACCCAGGTCCAGGAAGCAGTAAAAGAGACCATCACGAAAGCAGCTCCTGGCGGGGGATACATTCTGGCCTCCAGCAACTCGATTCATCCTTCGGTCAAGCCGGACAACTACAAGCAGATGATCGATACAGCCCGTAAATAGGGCGCCTATTCGCTGGATGCGGAAATGGTCACAGAATTCCGTGAGAAAAATTATATCGAGATACTTGTTCATTCCAGCACCGCTTGATCACCTGGTCCACCATCAAAACAGAGCTCAATGACACCCAGAGAACGTATCCTGGCAGCAATTTCTCGGAAGCCTGTAGACCGCTTCCCATTCGCCACCTACAACTGTCACCCCTTTTCCTGGGGTGCGCACTATGGTGCGGATGGATATGGCGGAGTACTCCAGAAGATCGCGCTAACCAGTGTGAGCTGCCTGTGCAAAGTTCAGGTCGGCTCATCCTCGCGCTCGAGCGCCATGCGATCCGAGGAGCGATTCGAAAACGGAACGCTCTATGCCACTCAGATTTGGAGCACGCCCGAGGGACCTCTCACGCGCGTGACACGCAAACCGGAGAACCAACCGTCATTCTGTGTGAAACCCTTCATCACAGACGTCGAAGACGTACGCAAGTTTCTGAGTGTGCCCTATACACCGGTGGTTTGGGACGTGTCAGACACGATCTCCCAGGCAAGTGAAATTGGCGAGAAGGGCGTTCCCTACATCGCATATGGCGATCCATATTATTTTGTCTCCAGCTTGTTCGACGAAGAAGAGTTCGCCATTCAGACGATCACGGAATTCGAGTTTATTCAGGGGATGGTGGAGTATCGGTTCGAGTACACCCGGAAGGACCTGATCAGTCTCCTCGACTTGCTTGCCCCATACGACCTGCCATTCCTTTTTTACACCGCCGGACCCGAGTTGGCCACACCACCGCTCGTATCACCTGATATCTTCGAGCGACTGATCGTTCCATATCACACGAAGCTCGTAAACTTGATCCACGAATATGGATACCAGGTTTGT
>CAVOEZ010000278.1:0-6006 GCA_963694355.1 Latescibacteria bacterium UBA2968
AAACAGGAACAGGGATGCCATCTGGCACTCTGCACCAATAAAAGGAGAGATAGCGTGACTAACATAAATCCATATTCTGCTAAGATGCAGGCACTACGCAGAGCTTTCGCCCTGATACCAGCCCTCGCACTGGCTCTGCTTGCCTGGGCCGGTTTTGCAGACGCCCAGACGATCCGAGTGGCCGACAACACCGGCCGTGCACCTCAGGGAAATCACGTTTATACCACACTACAGGAAGCGTTGGATGACTCCGATCCGGATGATGTTATCCATCTCGTTCCATCCGCGACGGAGTACGGATTCGTTATTATCCATACTAAAGTAAATATTCTGGGTTTAGGATTAAGCGTGTCCAGGTCGGAAGGTGCCAGGTGGTCCCAGCTTAGCGGCGTGGTTCTTGAAGCGGGATCAGATGGAACTACTTTTAGTGGACTTCTGATTGGAGGCACTATTTCTGCAAGAAACATTAAGGATGTTACAGTAGAAAGGTGCTGGAGTTCTTCCAATACCCCTTTTGAGCTGATGGATGCTGACAACTGGATTATCAAGAATAACATCTTTTGGTACGAGGGTGGTGTCGGCGGGAACATTCATGGTTCAAACCTGATTTTCACCAACAACATTTGGCGCAAGGAGGCATCCGAAGGCTTAACTATCACCAGCACAGGAACTCTCCTCGTTAAAAACAACGTATTCATTGCCGAGCCGAACTCCTCGGGCAAATTTAATAAATTGGTCGATGTTTTGTTCATCAACAACATTTTTTATGGTTGGCAGCCAACATCAAAATTCACAAGCTTCAGCAGTGGCGATATTTTCACAAACAACCTAACCTATCTGACCGAGAACAGCGATCTTCCTCCGGATGGTGAACGTAATTCGGGGGCAAATAACCTTATCGGCCAGAATCCCAGATTTGAAGATTTTCCAGCGACCCTTGCCGGCAAACACCCTGGCCGAACTCAAATTCCCGCTGAGTTTGATTTCAGACTCAAGGATACGTCCCCAGGCAAGAACTATGGCATCGACGGATCGGATATCGGTGTTTACGGCGGAGACTTTCCCTTTCCGGATCAATCGATCTTAAGCATCACCAACTTTCCTTTTATTTCTGAAATCAACACATCCGGTGTCGTACTGGAAGGTGGCGACATCACAGTAACTGTTAAGGCAAAAGGGAACTGATTCAGACCCCAGCCAAACCAGACCGGGAGATGTCAAAATCCTGATCTTGATTGCCAAAAGATTCACAAACCTATATATACCGGATTATCTAATGAATCCCAGAACCCATATCTACTTCTGCGCCCTTGCAGCTATAATGATATTCCAGTCTGCCGCACTGGGTCAGGAGACCGCACCAACGGCCGCCGAATACTTTGTAGATACAGACCCGGGACACGGGTCAGGTACACCCGTCACATTATCTTCTGATTCATCAAGCACGAACCCCTTTACTTTTTCGACTACCGGCCTTCAGAACGGAAAGCATCGCGTGTTCGTTCGACCCCAGACTCAGGATGGAACCTGGGGTACAGCCGATTCGAGGGGATTCTACGTTCTCCAGAAAACGACACATACCCTACCTGCAATCCCATCTCCTGTCGCAGATGCCGAGTATTTCATCGATACAGACCCGGGACACGGGTTGGGCACGCCGCTTTCCATTCCATCGGACACCTCTGCCTCAGTACAGTTTTCGTTTTCTACGACCGGGCTGAGTCCTGGAAAACATCGGGTTTACATTAGGGCAAGAAATGCTGAAGGGACCTGGGGAACGACTGAGACCCGGGCTTTCCATGTGTTAGAACCCGTGGTACAGACAACCCTAACCACCTCTCCATTGTCAAAACTTGAGTATTTCGTCGGCGAAGATCCCGGATATGGATCCGGAACCGAAATCGCCATTCCTGAAGCCGATTCCGTTGACGTTACCAGGGCAATATCCACCACGGGATTGTCTTCCGGAAGCCACTCGGTCTATGTCCGCGCTCAAAATACCGAAGGTATCTGGGGCACTGCAGAATCCGCAGCATTCACGATCCTGCCGGGTTCTGGTTCTTCATCACCAGCACCAAATATCCAGCTCTTCTCGAACCTGATCTCATTTGGCCAAATCACAGTCGGGGCGTCCTCCTCCGTTTCATTCGTAATCGAGAACAAAGGGGATGCGGAACTATCCGTAACGAACATCGCCTCGGACAACACCAACTTTACAGTCACCGAAACAGCATTGACCATCGCAGCAAAATCCAGTCAGAACATCACGGTTACTTTCACGCCGGACGCGCTTGGAGGCAGAACAGGCATCCTGACCATTTCGAGCAATGACTCGGATTCCGGAACACTGACCGTAACCATGACTGGAACCGGTGAGGAATCGAAGGGACCGGCACCTGTAATCAATCTGACTGCAACTCTCCTCGATTTTGGAGAAACGGTCCTTGGCCAGAGCACACCACTTACGCTCACCCTCCAGAACACAGGCGATGCTGATCTTTCGGTCAGCAACATCACCTCCAGCAGCGCTCAATTCGCTGTCTCTGCGACAACGGCTATCATCCCGCAAGGAGGCAGCCAGACGGTTACCGTCACCTATGCACCCACTGATGAGGGATCGCACACCGGGACGCTCACAATTTCCAGCAACGACCCGGACAACGTCTCACGCTTCGTAACGCTCACGGGAACCGGCGTCACCCCCCCTACCCCATCAAGTTGGGATATCGCCTGACCCTATTCGAATTGCGTCGGTTCTCCCGGGAGAGTCCACCACCTTCACGTTTACCATTGCAAGCGTGGGAAGGCAAGCGCTGGAGGTGACCTCAGTTACCGCGGCAGATCCTTCGCTGATCACCTTTTCGCCAGCACCGCCATTCACCATTCAACCGGGGGGCTCCCAGACCGTTACGTTGACAATCAATTCTGTCCCAACCCAGGATCTGGAGACTTCACTGACGATCACCAGCAACGATCCCAACCAGGGCGAACGGGTGGTCCCGATTCAGATCTCGGTACTAAAATCGGCAAGAATGGTGGTGTCCCCTTTAATCATCAACCTGGGTGGTGTTGCTGTTGGGAGTTCGGTGGATTCCGTCTTTAATATCAGTAACACGGGCAATGATCAACTGACCGGATCGGTTGGTGTGGTCTCGCAGAATGCCCAGGCTTTCTTCTCAGTCTTTCCCGAAAGTTTTGATATCGATCCAGGACAGGAGAGATCCATACGGGTAAGAATAGACCCTGAGATCGAAGGATTCCTTGGCGCAGAGATCGAGGTGGCCAGCAATGTGGACACCGTAACCGTCGAAGTAACTGCCAGGGCGTCCGGTACAACTGGCGGCGGTGACAATGGTAACGGCCAACCCGTTACCGGCATCAGTGTCACTCCCCTATTCATATTCTATGGCAGCGTGGCCGTCGATTCGACAGTCTCCAGAACTGTCATCGTTCGGAATGGATCCTCTTCCACAATCAGCGGATCGGCGAACATTTCTGGTTCGGGCTTCCGACTCCTTACATCACCTCTGGCCCTGCCGCTCCAAATTGCTGCAGGAGACAGCGCGGAAGTGACCGTCAGATTCACGCCTGACCGGGTGACGGATTACGTAGCTACACTCGGAATTACGCTCAACAACCAGAACCAGCCTGCGATTCCATTAAACGGCGCAGGGAGAGCATCCACCAGCGCTTCTGCGACAATCAATGTACAACCCCAGCCGCTGGACTTTGGAGTGCTCCGGACCGGAGAAACCGACACCAGAGCCCTGACAGTACTGAATCAGGGCTCCGGGACGCTAACGGTCTTTAACATCGTCAGCGGGGAATCCGCTTTCAGTCTCCAAAACCGGGCAGAATCCAGCTTCGACCTCGGCCCCGGGGAGAACAAGAGAATACAAATCGTCGTATCACCCACCCGAAGAGGCAAGATCACCGGCACACTTACCATCCAGAGCAATGACGCTCAAAACCCGAACTTCCCGGTCACGGTTCAGGTGGATGTGGAGGGTGCGCCAGGGCCAACCTTTAGGGTAATCACCGAACCTGTCGATTTTGGACAAGTGGGATTTGGGGAACGCCAGGAGATCAACCTGGTCATCAAGAACGAGGGTGTTGCGCCAGGGCAGATATTCGGCATTCGCCCTGACAACAACCAGGTGAAAGTTATATCGCAGATACCCGTAACTGTACAACCTGATAACACCATTGCCATCGTGTTGGTGTATTCACCTCTCCCTTACCGATCCAGGGACGGAGAGATTACTCTCTTTAGTGAAGACGAGGGTAATCCGCGATTCAAGGTAGGGTGGCAGGCAAGCGAAGTCCCTGTGACAGCGGTCGAAGTACTAACGACCTCACCAAGAGACAGGGATGGTGACGTAGGGCCAGATCCCTTTATTTCAGTCAGGTTTTCGGAAGCAATTCTTACCTACGGAAGAAACTTCGTTGCAGCCGATGTGGTGATACAGCCAAGACCCATCACACGAAACTGGCAGAAGAAATGGGACATTACACCAGACGGCCGCACTCTGAAATTCGAGGGAGTTCAGCTCGAGGATGACCGCGTTTACCGCATGACCGTGATCAGCGAAATCGCCAGGTCCGGCAATGAGCTGATTCAGCCAGTTGATCTGGTATTCTCCACCGGGTCCACCAATGTGGAAGACGTGGGTTCCATCTCAGGTGTTGTTAGCCTTGCCAAGCCCTTTGTCCAACTCGATGGAACAGCAATTATCGACACGACTCAGGAGGTGATTGGCCGCGTCATCGCCGTCGATCAGAATGATCAGATTGTGGCGGAGACTACCATTACAGAATGCGGCGCATACGAGCTGGACGGCTTGCCTCCAGATGACTACAAGATCTATGTGGAGATCGAGGGCGAGGATAGGCCGATCAATATTGGCATCGACAGAAATCACGATAACATACCTGATCAAGTCACCATTCGTCCGCAGGAGGCCTTTGAAACATTCGACATGGTCGTAGAAGATATCGAACTCACCGACGACGCCCCAGGCGCGATCATGTTCGATGGAGATCCCACGGCCGGATATCAACCGTCAAGTGAGGTCGCAGCCGATGAGAACGATGTCGTCACAGTTGCCCTTTATGCTCAGGATGTTGAAAACCTGACCCGTGTGGACGCGGTCATCGAGTATGACAACACACAGCTCCAGTTTGCGGATTTCCAGATGCCTACGGGTGGCGATGAAGTCGCCTTTCTTTCAACGGGAGATCTGGATCAGGCGATCTCTGCCAGCAAGGCGCCTGTAGTAGATCGCCAGGGTGATGACGTTACCGTCCAACCGAACCAGATCAGGATCCAGGGGAAATCGCTGAACGGTAGTCAGCAAAATGCGGTCAGCGGCGGCTGCCTGTTCGGATTGATCAGCTTCATCAAGACGGGCAGCACCAAACTTGCAAAGGCTGCCGGCAAACAGGTAGCTGCACCGGAAATCAAGTTGAAGCGTATCACCCTGTTCGGTGTGGACAAGAGGAAGACTATCGAAAACGCAGGCACGATTGTGGTCACCGAGGGTGTCTCCACTGGCGTCCCCCCGAATCCCGGAGCGCCCAATCCCGATTTCAGTGGCAATGGCAAAGTAGGATTTGAGGATTTTGTTCAACTTGCAAGGGCGTTCAGTTCGAAACCTGGAAATCCCCTGTATGATGCGAAGATAGATCTTGATTCGAATGGTGAAATTGGGTTCAGCGATTTCGTGATCTTTGCCAGGGCTTATGGGAAGTAGGAAACCAGTTGCTCGTAGCGCTTCCCTACTCCGCTGCAGCTAAGGGCGCCACAACTACGGATTTGAGCTCCAGAAACGGGCTAAAAACACTCAGTGAATCGGGGATATTCGCTAGGTTTCTACAAACGGAACTCCGTGGGTTCGAGCGGAGTCGAGAATTCAGGATCAGGACAGGCAACCCCATTAATTCGAATTGGCTATAGATATTCGCAGCACTTCGATACACTATAAGCTCCAGAAACTGAGCTCGAAA
>CAVOEZ010000279.1:0-5981 GCA_963694355.1 Latescibacteria bacterium UBA2968
CAGGGTGACCCAGAATGCCAGCGACACATCCACCGTGTAGTAGTGGCATTGCTGAATATGCCCTGCGCAAAACCCCAGGAGCGCTGCTGCCAGCAGTCCCGTTTGCGGGTTCGCCATATTCCGGCCAATAAGAAATACCAGGAGTACGGTTAAGGTGCCGAATGTTGCGGAAATGCCCCTGCCAAGGAGATGCGCCAGTCGAATGGAATCGTTGTCCGTTTCCTGAAGCGGGTTGCTTCCTGTCGCGGCCGATACGAATTGTCCAAGTGCCCAAAGGAAGTACATGGGTGCTTTTCCATAGGGGGCCACAATTTTTCTCATGTCGGTTCCGATCCATCCGGAGCTTTCAACCACAGTGGTCTCATCCGGGTGGAACCGGTGAAAATTTCCAGTTTCCGGATGTGTTCCCCATCCGATTCCATAAAACCTGAGGCAGGCTGAGAAAAGGAGAATCACAGTAAGGGCAATTTTTGTTCTCGATGCGTCCATAACTTGTAAAACACCTTTTACAGCTTTGACCTGATCATCCAGAGTTCACTTAGACTCCTGAGCGCATCCCCAACGGTGATCTTGGATCCTCCTACATCCTGCCAATGTTCGAGCGGGTATTCGTAAATGATGCCTTCTACCCCGGGCCTGCCCGAATCTTTTCGGATTCTCATGCATCGCGTGATGATCTCTATGTCAAATATCCACCGACTCAGAAATGGCTCCTGGAATACCGTTAGAAGGTCAGGACTGAGCCTGAACAGCTTGGCGCCGCACTGACTGTCATATATGGAAAGGTGGGTGATACACGACACGAGCGTAGCGAATATCCGACCCGAATAATGTCGTAAATTGCTTCTCTGGATCCTGCGGCCCAGGAGCTGCACCCTTGCGCCAAAAACCATTTCAATATGGTCCCTGTTCTCGAGGAGGTCCTTAAACCTTGTGATTGTTTCCAGTGGCGTGGCGAGGTCGGCGTCCCAATATCCCAGGTACTGCGGTTTTGCGGGAAATATTCTCAAAAAGCCCTGGCGTACGGCTTCGGCCTTTCCGCTGTTCCGGGGCAGTGAAAACCAATCCACATTGCCGGGATGTGCACTCCGGATGCTCTCCAGAATTTCCGGAGTCGCATCCGTGCTGCCATCATCGACCAGCAGTAATCCTGTCGAGGGGGTCTTGTCGAGGAACAAGTGAAAGGCCGATGTGTCGAGCCGATGTTCCTCATTGTAGCATGGCACTACTATGGTGGTATCGATCATGAGATTTTGGGTGTTCAGGCGCCCTCAAGGGTCTTTACGAAAAATGGCGATCAGGCTGACGCCCATTGGGAAGCCGGATGTTCTCCTCCCTCGAAGGAGATTCAGAAGCCGTTGCGACTCGGTAAAAAATATGCCTTCCAGAAGTTTGTTCAGAACCGGTCCGGGCGTTCGCAGGTCCGTTCCGGCATCGCCCCAGGTTCGCTTCATGATTCTGTTGAAAAAGCGAATGATTCGCACGGCCGGATAAAGGTAGAAGTTGAAATAAGAAAGGAGATGGATTCTGACGGACAATCGATCGGCGAGGGCCAGAATATCGTTTCTGCTGTACCGGCGAAAATGACCGTGATTGATGTCCTGGTGGCTCCAAAGCGTCATGTCTGCAGGGACCATAAGCATCAGATATGAGCCGGCTTTCTGGGTTTTAAGTATACCTGACAAAAATGCGTGGTCATCCTCGATGTGTTCGAGCACATCCATGAGCAGAACGAGTCTGGCACCGTTTTCGGATATGCGTGATACGCCCGGATACTGTGAGTGGATGAACTGGACATCGTGGTATCGCTTTGAGGCAAGGCGAATGGCCTCGTCTGAGGTATCGAAGCCCCGGCAAGCATAATCTCTCGACAGTGCTGCGATATTCGCGCCCGTACCGCATCCGACATCCACAACAATTTTGTCTTTTGATTTCGGTACGATGTGGTTGGCGAGCAACACCATGATCCGTCTGCGGGCACGGAACCACCAGTGTGTTTCCTCAATTTCGGCGTGAAGTTGAAAGTGTTCTTTGAGCATAGTCAGGGCGCAGTTACTTGGGAATCGGGCTTCATGGATTCCAGTTCGCGTTTCGCGAGGGCATGATCTGGATAAAGGTGTAACACCTGTCGATATTCCAATACGGCATCGGCGACAAGACCCAGCTTCCTGTTGATCCGTGCCAGTGCCAGATGGACCTGGTGTTCGCCCGGCGAGAGCTTTGCTGCCAAGGTGAAGGATCGCTTTGCGGACTCATACTCGCCGGAGTCGATATACATGATGCCCAGATTGAAGTGCGCGTTAAGATTGGCGGGAATGGCTTTGATCGCTTCCAGATAGATCTCCCGGGCGATTTCTTTTTGGCCTGAGTTTTGGTAGGCTGCACCCAAACTCGTTAATTCGGACCAATAGCTCTGGTTGGAGACATCGAGCTCAATAGCCCTTCGAAGTGCAAGGTTGGAGTCGCTCAACCTCTCCAGTGCCCTGAATGACCGGGCAAGTGTATACCATGCGTGGGGATTGCCCGGTTGTTTTGCTACTACTTTTCCCATAGCTGTCACAGATTCCGACCATCGGTCCAGTTTGAAATAAGTCAGAGCCAGATTATAGTCCAGATTTGGTATTCCAGGATCCGTTCGCTTCGTCACTTCGTAATTCTCCAGCGCTTCCGAATAATGCCCGAGTTTATACTGGAGATTTGCGGAATTAAAATTCAGATCCGGATGCTCTGGCGAGATTCGAATGCCATTGGAAAAGCTATCGAGCGCCTCCTTGTGTTTTCCCTGGACGGAAAGCGCTATACCCAGTCTGTTGTAGGCCAGGACGAGATTCGGGTTTTGGTCGAGTGCAGTTCGATATCTGGAAACGGCATCGTCCAGATTTCCTTGCTGGTATTCCAGATTTCCGTAGTCCAGAAATCCTTCGCTGTACGACGGGAACTTCCCGAGCAGATCCTCATATGCCGCTTCCGCCCTGGAGAACTCCTCGATTGCAAACAGCAGCCTGGCTCGGTTATGCAACGCAAACAGATAGTCTGGTGAGATCTTTATGGCTGCGTCGTAATGAAATAACGCTTCCGGATACTTCTCCATGTCCTGATAGCATTTGGCCAGATTTGCCTGATAAGGTGCAAGGTCTGGTTTCAGATTCGCCGCCGATTCAAAGCTCTGTGCTGCCATATCATACTCTTTTACGGCGAAAAGCAACTCCCCGATTCCATTATAGGTAGCGGCGTCCCCCGGGTCCAGGTGCAGTGATATTTGGTAAGCCACGAGCGCTTCGTTGAATCTCCCTGTGGATTCGAAGATCCGGGCGAGATGGGAATATCGGTAGGGTGATACAGATTCGCTAAAAAGATGATCCTGCAAATAGCTGCTGTCAGGACGAATAATGTAAAGTAATTCAGCACCGCCTGAGACGACCCTGCTCAGGACCTCACCGGGGAAGTTCCTGTGGGTCTCGGAATGTGTGTTTGCAAGATGCAGATCTGCCTGCCAGGGTTCTGAGACCAAAACGAATTTGTTCTGATCCACCATATACCATTGATCCGATGATATCCCGGATACTTTGACTGGGGGGGGGTTCTCCCCGGAATACACGTTGTTGATCCAGTTGATTCCCTGTTTGAAACTGTGTTGATAGTAGTCGGTTTCGTATAACGTGGATGCATGGGCAACGCCGCCCGCAAACAGCCTGTTGAAGTAAATGTACTGATTGGGGTGCAGGTTCACCATTTCAAGCAGACTCAAACTCAGTGCGGAGGCGAGTATCATGACTGTGATTTTTCTGCTTTTCGTGGACAGGATGAACTCACTGATGAGGATGGCTCCAAGAACAGAGAGCAGGATGATAGCGAAGAGGAGATGCCGGATTCCGTTGCACAGTGGTGTGCCGCTGACCATCACTATTCCAACCGGAAATATGGCTGCGAAAGCCAGCATCCCCTTTTGGAGCGTCAACAGATTTCCAGCATCGAAAGACTTCCATTTCCATGCCAGGTGGAGGGCTCCTGCGGCGAGGCTGAGCAAGAGGAAGTCGGGAAGGGTCAGCAGTATCCATTTGGGTGCATAGTACCATGGGGCCTGGGTGCTGCGGTAGTATACGCCCTCGAAGAATGTTCTGATGTCGTATGAAAAGCTCGAGAACTTCAGGAGCGCCCGGAGGGGTCTTCCGATCGGGTTCAGCTGAGCCCAGGGCCAGAAGAGCAGCATGGTCGCATAAGAGATCAGCGATACGTAAGTGATTCGCCGCAGCAGGATCGTGCCTGAGGATAGCCAGGCTGCCATTGACCGAAGCATTCCAGCGGTATAAAGAACCTGGATGTGGCGAATTGCGAAGAAGAGGCAGAGATAGGCGAGAAGCAAGACACCACCGACCCGAATGCCCAGTGCGATGCCAATGGAAATGCCGAGTGTCCAGATCGAGCGGTGTGACAGTTTGGGAAGATCTCCTGTGGCCTTGATGAGGAAGAATGTGCTCCACAGGAAGGCAGCGGCGAACGGAATGTCCTTGTGATTGATAAAGGAGTGCCCGTAATACCTTGGCGTCAGAATAAGAAAAAGGGCCGCGAGAAGCCCGATCCACCGCTTCCCGTACAGCCCCCCAATTTTGTAAGCTCCCAGGACCCCCGCCATGCCAACCAGGGCGTTGCAAAGGTGTCGCGTGTCATGCAGACCGATCGGGGAGATACGCGTTATGAGATGGACAAGTGTATCGTAAAGCCCCCCATAGAGCCAAATATTGGCTCTGCTGAATATGCCCCGAATCTGAAAGAGACTTTGGTACCATAGCACGATGCTTCGACCGTAGTCGATGTGTGCGGCCTCATCGGGATTTACCCCGTATTCACGAAATGTGAACAGGATAAAGAAGCCGTGGATCACCATCAAGACACACATGAGGACCTGCCAGATATCCAGGCGGAATCCCATCACTGAGATCTGTTTACCGGAATCCTGTGGCGGATCTGTCCCCATTCTTATCTTAACCAGAAGTGATGGGTTCCAGGGATCAGAATCCCTCGAGGTGGCTGAGGTCAGCTATTCCATCGGCCAGTAATGTAATGTGCTGAAGGAGGGCAAGGCGGGCATTTCTGAGTTCGGGGTTCTTATCCATGACCAGAACCTCCTCGAAAAACCGGTCGATGGGTTCCCGCATTTCGATCAAGACGCTCGCGAATACCTCAACAGGATTCTCCGCCCGGGTGAGCCTGGTTCGGGATGCGTCATAGGCTGAATGGAGAAGCCTTGATGATTCCTCTTCGTCCGTTTCCGGCGACAACTCATAGCTTTCGTCCAGATCTCTAACCAGTCGTCTACATCTTGAATACGCGTGCAGCGTCTTTAGCCAATCCGCACTGGCTACCATTTCTGTCAATCCTTCGACAATTCGCCGTAGTTCAACGGGGTCGTCGCTGCCCCCGCCAAGTGCCGCTTCAACTACATCGTGGGCGAAGCCTTCTTCTTTCAACTGTATGCTGAAGCGTCTCAGGATGAAAGTTTTTGCATCCTCGAGCAAGTCCGGATCGACTTTAAGTGGCAATTCGTCTGCTGCGGCACGAAGTCCTTTGGAGAGTGAGAAGTGGCAGTTGTGTCCTACAAGATTTGCAAGTAGTCCAAGCGCATCTCTGCGAAGCCCATAGGGATCTGCAGTTGCCCGGGGTTTTACGCCGGCGCAGAAGAGCCCGGCGAGACTGTCGAGTCTGTCTGCCACGGATACGGCAAAACCGGCTCTCGTTTCGGGTAGGCTGTCTCCCGGATACCTCGGGTGGTAGTGCCCTTCAATTGCAATGCCTACAGCTTCCGGTTCGCCTGAAGCGATGGCATAATACCGCCCCATGATCCCCTGCAAAGATGTCATTTCAACGACCATACTCGAAGCGAGGTCGGCCTTACAGTAATGTGCCGCCCGCGTGGCTGTCTCTCGCTCCGCTCCGTCGACCGCCAGGTCTTCCAGCAGACTTCCAAGAAGACGTTCGATCCG
>CAVOEZ010000280.1:0-5975 GCA_963694355.1 Latescibacteria bacterium UBA2968
TGGCAGACTCCATCTCCTCGAGCAGGAGAGGTCTCGCCTTTGGATTCCACCGGGCAGCGGACACTGCCGGTCCGACACTTGGAATCGCTATCGCGCTCGCCGTAGTATTTTATCTGCAAACCGACTCAGATTACCTGACGGACAATGTCTTCAGAACCATTGTCCTCGTCAGCTTATTCCCTGCCTTCCTTGCCGTCTTGTCTCTAATTGTCGGCGCAAAGGACGTGAAGGTCGCCTCCCAGGCTGAGCGCCCCAGATTCAGCCTGTCCGCTCTAGGAAGACCCTTCACCATCTTCATCTGCTTGGTCGGCCTCTTCGAACTGGGCAATTCATCCGATGCCTTCCTGATCCTGCTTGCCCAGGAACGCGGCCTGAGTCTGACGGGCATCCTGGGAATGCTCCTCACCTTCAACCTGGTCTACACGGTAGTCTCAATGCCAGCCGGATCCCTGTCCGACCGTATCGACCGAAAGAAGATCATTGTAGTCGGATGGCTGGTCTATGCAGTCATCTACCTTGGATTTGCCGTGTCTCAAACAGGCACTCAAATCTGGGTGCTGTACGCACTTTACGGAATTTACTACGGAATGGCTTATGGTACCTCGAAGGCCATGATCGCGGACATCGTACCGGCTGAATCAAGAGGAACCGCATATGGCCTGTACAGTGCAGTCCTGGGCTTATTGAACCTCCCTTCCTCAGTTATCGCCGGCCTGCTCTGGGAAGGGGCGGGTTCCTGGGAGGGGTTTGGACCATCCGCTCCGTTTGTGTGGGGAGCTGCACTGGCCTTCGTGTCGGCCATTCTGATGGCACTCTGGCGACCCCCGAAACGAACTCGTTAGGCGCGCATTAAACGGGTTCAGACCCAACACCTGTATTGCTCCAGCACCTCCCCAAAACGTCACGTGAATGACCGGATCCTGCGAACCTGAAACCCGCAGAAATCGCCTCTTGAAAAATTCCCTTCCAGAGGGTCCAGAAACCACTCCGCGAAGACGGCGTACATCATCAACTTTGGGTAAATTCGAAACTTACTCGGAAAGGAATGCAATCAGGAACTTGAAATTTTACTTGTCAAATGTCGTGCGATATGTAAAAATAGGTATGTAGAACTAAGGCGCGGACCCTTGGCAATTAAAACGGCCTCCCCCAGGGTCTGCGCCTTTCCAGTTTCAGGTTTCTCATTTCCCAATTTTATATTGACAGGGTGAATTTTATTACCTAATATTGAAAAAAATTCACAATTCAGGGATTTACTTTATTATGAAAGTAGAAGTAAAAGTTTGGGAGTTGATGACCAAAGCCGGTATTCGGCGGCAGAAAGAGCTCGCTGAGCGGGCGAATCTGTCCGAAGGCCTCATCTCCAAGCTGGTCGCCGGTGATATGAAAGGCATCAAATTCAGCACCCTTGCATCACTCTGTGAGGCCCTCGAATGCGAGCCGGGGGACCTCATTAAAATCGATTCCAAAGCATCCTGATTCCGGAGGCGTTTTTTGCTCAAACAATCATCTCGAAGTGGTCACTACTGTGTTTACAGACTGGCCGACGTGCAAAGCGCCCTGAAGGCTCTCGAAAAAGGGGATATCGGCGCCGTCAAACAGATCCTGGAAGACAAACGTGCGGCAATGGGTCAGCCGGAAGGCGTCAACGAACTGTTAGGCCTTGGATCCGGCAATCGCCAGGTAGTTAGATGAGGGAGTCCTCCCGGTCAAGAGACAACCGCATTGGCGAAACCATCAAACTGGCCAGAAAAACGCTCGGCTACTCGCAGGAAATCCTGGGGGATATGGCAGGCGTCTATGCCACCTACATTGGTCAGATTGAACTGGGCAAACGAATTCCTTCAGACGAAGTCTGCAGTTCGCTTGCCTTCGCGCTGAATTTGAATCCCAATCACCTGCTCTTCCTCGCACATACCGAACGGGCAAAGGGCAGCACCAGAGTATTGATGGAGCAGATCGAAAGCCTCATATTCGACCAGAGCGAATTCTCGGAGCTCCTCCAGGGCACACTCGACAATCCATCGAGTCAGACTTCGCTGAAAGAAGTGATGTCCAAGATCCTCACAAGCACCAGGCTGGGGTCTTTCCTGAAAGAGAACATGCAAAAGATCAGGATCAGACCGGCTGGAGTTGCACCAACCACCTATCAGTTCAAAGGCGCCAATCCTGAAAAGTAATGTCAGGCCGGGATCCACAGAGATCGATCACCACATAATGGAATTCACCACTTCACCATCCTGCCTCGGGGTGGTTTTTTTGTGAAAGCTTAGTCCACTCAAGCCCGTATCCTGACGAATCAAGTCACACGGGTGAACTACCCATCCTCTCAGATCCTGCTGATTTTCTCAGCTCGCTTGATTGATGACCAGGATTCTTATATCATGTTCTCCTCTTCAGACACCCTTAAATTCGCCATTCTGACGATCATCGTCAGATTCATCAAGGAAGTGAAATGCCAGTTTTAAGAATTGCCTCTTGTTGTGTCGTGCTGATGTTACTTCTCGCTTCTGGAAAATCCTTCGCGCAAGAAAAGGTCACCCTCCTCCCACTCATCCACCCTGAGAAAACTGCCGAATACAAGCACAGCTACTTCGTCCTGTACAAAAGCGGCAGTGCGGAACAAATCGTCCCTGGAAGGGCTTCCAGAGGATGGGTCCAGTTAGACGTCAAAGGATCCTGGCGCAGCACAGAGAAATCCCGAACGCTATCGGAACCACAGGATGGAGAATCAGTCAACAGCGCCCTCGAGGTTGAAGCTGTTGTAAAAAAGGCCTTCAACAGCTTCGTCTTCGACCAGAAACTGAAGACCTATGACCAACATCCTTACACCCTCGATCAGTTGAACGATCGCAAATTCACCTGGAAGATTTCTGAACGTGGAAGGGTATCTGAATTGAACCACAAATTCGCCCCCTCCCAGCTCAACCGTTCCGACATCGTCTCGACCTTCGAGCAGACCTGGATTCCGGAAATGCATCCTGTACTGCCGGAGGGTCCTGTTGGAAAGGGCGATACCTGGACGGCGAAGCAAACCTTCACTTTTCCGTTCGATCTGATTCCGGAAAAGGCCCTGGTCGACCTGGTCAGCACGTACAAACTCAAGAAGATCTCGAGTAAAAAGGGAAACGTGACCGTGGTCATTGCTGAAACAAGACAACTGAAATATCGCGCGTGGGCATTCGTCACCCCCGTATCTGTAGTCTACGAGGGTGAAGGCGAGGGTGAGGCGGAATGGGAAATCGACGTGCGCCAACGGGTGATTCTGTCACAAAGATCCAAGATGACCATACAACGCCCCCAGGTAATGGTCGCGGCGAAGGAAAAACCTGCGGACAACATCAAAGCTGAGGTCACCCTAAGATACAGCCGGAAGCTGGACAAATTGAAGTAGCCGCTTTTGGATCAACGTCACACGACCCGGATCAAGGAATCGAATGTCAGCTGAGTTTTACGATATCATAATCGTAGGAGGTGGACCGGCAGGGGCAGCCTCTGCCCTGTACGCGAAACGGAACGGACTGAAGGTCCTTCTCCTCGACAAGGCGCAGTTCCCGAGAGACAAAATCTGTGGAGACGCGCTCTCCGGAAAAGCAGTAGCCATCCTGCACGAACTGGACCTTCTCGAAAAGGTGCGTGACCTGCCGGGCGCAACAATCGACACAGTCATCTTCGGCAGCCCCGACCACGAAGACACCAACATCGACCTGAGTACTCACGATCACAAAGACCTCCTCACCGGCAAGGTGATGCCGATGGAGGGATTTGTCATCCGTCGAGAAATATTCGACAACTTCCTCTTCCAAGAAGCACGCAGGAGTGCGGACAAGTGCCTCGAGGGATTCACTGTCAAAGATCTCATTCAGGAAAACGGCCGCACGGTCGGAATCATCGGCACTCGGAATGGAGAAACGCACGAATTCAGAAGCAGTATCGTATTCGGCTGTGACGGCTTCAACTCGATCGTCTCCAGGAAAGCCGGCCTTTACGAACACGACGACCGCCACTGGATCGTTGCCCTGCGCTGCTACTATGAAAACGTCTCAGATCTCTCGAACCAGATCGAACTTCATTTTGTCGACGAAGTCCAACCGGGATACTTCTGGATCTTCCGTCTGGACAACGGCCAGGCCAACATCGGCATCGGAATGGTTCACCATGAAATGAAGCGGAGGAACATCAACCTCAAGGACGCACTCGATCAGGTCATCAAGCGTCCCCCATTCGCAGAAAGATTCAAGAATGCGCGTCCGCTCGAGAAACCCGTAGGCTGGAACCTCCCTGTCGGCAGCAAACGCCGAAAGATTCACGGAAACGGCTTCCTCATCCTGGGTGACGCCGCTGGACTCATCGACCCCTTTACCGGCGAAGGCATCGGCAATGCCTTCTACTCCGCCCGTCTCGCGGTCAACACTGCAGTCGAAGCCAAAACGGCCAACGACTTCAGTGAAAAATTTCTCAAGCGATACGAAAACCGACTCTGGGAATCGCTGGGTGACGAACTGAAAATCAGCAGTCGAATGCAATCCCTTGGCCGATGTCGTCCGCTGCTCAACTACGTCCTCCGCAAGGCGGCTCGAAACCAGGAGATCCGCGATCTTATTTGCGGAATGATCGCCAACGCCTTCCCGAAGAAAGAACTGTTGAGTCCGCTGTTCTACCTCAAGTTGCTGTTCAAATAGAATTTTCTGGAACCGGGTAACTCACATCGAACGACGGCAATAACGCATCACACTTTTCAGTGCCTTACTGCTGCACTCCACTCCCGATTGTAGCTAAGCGATTTTGCCTTCATCGTCCATCGTCTATCGTCCGCCTGCCCGTCCGTAGCCTTTGGCGAAGGCGGGTCGTCGCCTCTGCTGATTGTGAATTACCGATTTTGCCTTCATCGTCTATCGTCTATCGTCGCCTTCAATGCCCAAACCGATCCTCCAAAGCCACCCCGTCTATACCCGTCGCGAAGTGGTAGCAGAAAACGGCGTCTGCTCAGCCGGTCACCCTCAGGAAGCTGAAGCGGGGGTCCGTATGATGCAGGCCGGTGGTAACGCCGTGGACGCTCTGGTGGCCGCAGCCTTCATGGGCTTCGTACTCGAACCCCACTGCTGCGGTCTTGGTGGATACGGCCACACCACCGTGTGGATCGCGAAACTCAAAAAATTCGTCTCGTTCGACCACTACGGACGCGCCCCGGGTGCCGCCCGTCCCGATATGTTTCAGATCGATCCCCGGGCAAAGAACTACCGGTCCCAACCGCGATCGCGCGACGGGAAAGCCGAGGACGGTCCCCTGTCGATCATCACACCGGGCGCCGTAGCCGGATTCTGCGATCTCCACGGAATGTTCGGCAAACTTCCGCTCAAGCAGATCCTGGAACCGGCAATCGACGCAGCCGAAGCGGGAGTCATCTACTCTCCCTTTATGGTTCAGTGCATCGCTTCACGACTCGACCTTGTCAAATCACTCCCGGAAACCGCCGACGCCCTCCTCCCAAATGGCGAACTCCCGGTCGCCGACCACGACAAGCTGGACACCCGGGCGCTCGCACGAACCCTCAAACAGATCGCCACGCGCGGCAAAAAGGCCTTCCACACGGGTCGCACGGCTCAAGCAATCGAACGCCTCGTCAAAGGTGTTGGCGGCATCCTCACCGCAGATGACCTCACGAATTACCAAACCCGAATCCTCTACGAAACGCCGGCCACCTACCGCGGACACGACTATGTCACCTGCTACGACCAGGTCGGCTACGAAGCCCTGAACATCCTCGAACACTTCGACCTCGCGAAATACGGTCCGGACAGTCTCCAGTACCGTCACCTCGCCGCGGAAGCAATGGCCATTGCCTTCGCCGACTCGCTCACCCACTATGGGGATCCCGACTTCGTCAACAGCCCGGTCACAGGACTCGCCAGTCGCGCATTCGCTGCCAAACGCCGAAAGGAGATCAGGCTCACCCGTGCAATTTCAAGACCGGT
>CAVOEZ010000281.1:0-5972 GCA_963694355.1 Latescibacteria bacterium UBA2968
CAATCTCTCTTCTGCTATCCAATCGGCAATCAATCTGTAGTTGGTCTCTATATCTCGGGCTCTTTCAGTCGGATGCGCAGGCCATCGCCATTCGAGGGAGCCAATGACCTTGATCGCCTCGAGATGCACCTTGAGAAGAAACGGAGTGATATCTGTATTACAGGAGGCCCTTGGGCTACCCAGGAGAATAAGTTCTCCACCTGTTTTCACAAGATTGACGGCATCGTTGATGACAGCACTCACTCCAATAGCTTCCACAACCGTGTCGGCGCCCTTGCCATTTGTCAATTCCATTACGGCTTCTTGCAGACTATCGGTTGCCGGGTTCACACCTCTCTCCAGACCGCAGGCCGCAGCGCTTTTTAACCGAGAATTCTGAAGATCAGCGACCAGCACTTTTGCTCCTGCCAGTTGAAACAGTTGTGCCGCGAAATTGCCCACAAGCCCCATCCCGATAACGACTACAGTATCGCCCGGTTGAACCGCGGATGATCTCAGCGCGCTGATACTCACGCCGGCCATCCGGGTGAGGACCAGGTGTTCTCCTTCGGCTTCCCGGGAAACAGGAAGCGCCATTCTTGCTGCGTCAGCTTTAACCACGGATGCGTGACGGGAGAAACTGAGCACACGATCCCCTACACGACACATGGTCACATCCGATCCAATATCCAGAACCTTGCCCAAATGCCCATAGCCTGTTTCTCGAGGATACTGACCTTTGTCACCGAACGGCATCTCTTTTACAAGGCCGGTATACCCCGCACCCTCGGTGCCACCACTCACAACCGAATATTCGGCCTGCACCAGAGCCTGATTCGGCGCCAGATGCTCATCGAGCTCAAAATCCTGAAGTTCGATTCGCCCGGGTTCCACTACCATCAGTCTCTTACAATTCATACCGTGTCAATCCTTGTCGAAAAAGGTGAGATAAGGCTTACCTTCGAGTTCTCTCTTGAGCAGAAGGCCCAATTCGAGAGCATGGTAATCTCCCCACATCGAGGACTCGCCACTGGGAATGGCTTGCCCTGCAGGGACATGGTCCCAGCCGTTCGGTCTGTGGTAGATTGAGTGGAGAATCAGCCCCTGGTGGTTGGGATTTTCCGAGAGATACGGCGCGTCAAAAAGCGTACTCGCAACGCCGATGGCTGCCTGGCGATACCTTTTCCCTGCCGGCTCACCGAGATATCGTCCGAGCCGATACAGCCCCTGCGCGCAAATTGCTGCCGCTGAACTGTCCACTGGCTCATAACTATTATTGGGCTGCGCAGGAACTGACAGGTAGTCTCCCATTTGAGACAGCCCGGGGGCACCCGTATCCCAATAGGGGATCCCATCCAGAGCAGCGGCCTGATCTATGAAAAAATCCGCGGAAGCCGAAGCGGCTTTTTCCATAAAGGTCCGAACTGCGGCTATGCCGCCACACACTTCGAATTCTGCATCCGGAACCACTTCGAGAAACTCGAGTAGTTCGGCATAACCTGTTACCACCCACGCCAACCCCCTCGTCCAAGTAGAAAATGGCGAGTAACCCTGTTGGGTACTCGGGCACCTGTAATTCCCATCGTTCACGTTGAATATGGATTCGTGAACAACTCGGCCTCGGAGGTCGTATGCATCTCTCCCCTCACCGTAATAGACATTGAACCTGGCCGTGCTCTGGGCGTGTTGAACCATTCGTTCCAGAAGAGAAATCGATAGATCGTTTTCACCCATCAAAACGTGGCCCAGTTGGTGGGCCAGTCCCAAACTTCGGCACGTTCTGATCGTATCGGAAAACAGGGAATGCGGGCCATTGAAGGACGGAATGTATCCGCCTCCGTCCTTAATTGACGTCCATCTGGCAGCCTGGGTAGCGCCGGAGGCCTTCAGGGCCATTTCATAAAAATGACGCTCCCAATCATTATTCTCGACAATCCCCTCTCGCATTTGACGTCTCAGATTCCCATAGGTCGAAACGTTATTGAACCCGTGGTCGTGAACCCCTGTATGTGTAACGTGAGGCGCCATGCGCTGCGTTGTAGCAGATCTGCCAAGGTTCAGAAACGCCTCATCGTCGCTCACCTCGAACTGCAGGATTGCACTGCCATACTGAAAACCCTGTGTCCATTCCGTCCACCCACGGGAGGTATACTGCCCGTTCACCGTAAACACGGGAGTACCCTGGTTTGGATCCCACGTCTTGTCGATCGTACTAATTTTTTGTCCGGCCAATTCAAACAGGTTGTCCAGTTTTGAACTCAGATCACTGAGTTCGATGCCCTTGTCAATATGCATACTTCCTCCATAGACGCTTACATCAGATCGAAATTTTTAGGCCATCGTATGCTAGCGCCACGTGATCCGGCAGAGTTAGGTTCTGCTGTTCGCACTGCTCTGCGAATCGTCGATGATCGATCCGGTGAGTAATGTGGGTTAAACGAGTCATCGGTGAGCCGAGTCGATTGGAAATTTCGATAGACTCAGCGACAGAAATATGCGTTGGATGCCTGGGGTTAAAACTGAGACCATCGATGATCAGCAGCTGAATGCCATCCATCAGTTCGATTGCGCTGTCAGGCATTTCTTTCACATCGGGTACATAGGCCATCGGGCCAATCCTGTACCCTTGCGTATCCACAGCGCCATGGCGGACAGGAATTGGAATCAATTCAATGCCGTTGACGTCAAATGGCGCGGAAACGCCGTGAGAAATCAGATGAGCAACGCCTCCACCCTGGTATGTATCCTTGCTGAACATGTAGTCGAAATTTTTTTCGAGGATTCCGATTGTCTCGTATGGTCCGTAAACAGGCATATCCATATCCTGTTTTCGACATGGCATTACAAGATCGTTTGTACCACTGATGTGGTCAGCGTGGCAATGCGTGTAGACTACAGCGTCTATACGCTTGATTTCGTTACGGTCGATCTGTTCCAGAAAATTCGGTCCGGTGTCAAATTGCAGGCAAACGCCATCAACATCCACATGGATGGACGGCCTCGTACGTGCATTTCGAGATCCCACCTGACGGGCATCCTGGCACGTGTCACAATCGCATTTGTATTCCGGGACTCCTGTTGAGGTTCCCGACCCAAGTATTGTAATTTTCACAGATTCCGCCAGAGATGTATCCGATCAGTTGTTTGTTTTGCCGAGGGTACCGGATGCGATATGCTCACACAGCCTCATGGTCTGCACCACATCACCAAGTGTACTCCAGGGCTCTTTGTTCTCTCTAATGCATTCTACGAAATGCCTGGTCTCGTCAAAATCCGGACCACCGACCGCATTGAGGTCCAACGCATCCTCCACCACGGTTCCCTCTGAGTACACCTCCACCACAGGGCTGCCTGTCAGATCCATGTAGATCGACAGATCCTCCGCGTGTGCTTCAAATCTCTGAATTCGATAGCCCACACCGTAGTGACTCATCATTACCCCCCTGGAGCCGTTTTCGAACGCCACCATCGCATTGTATCTAAAGCTGCCCTCCCGCTGGCCGGACCAGGATTGAGCGTAAACTTCCAAGGGATCAGCGGCTTTGTCCATGGCTTCACCTGACATCCATCTGAGTAAATCCACATGGTGAATCGCGTCGCAAATGATAGGTGCAGGGGCGATTCCCTCTGTCGCTGCAGTCCCAAGAACGGTCACGGGTTTGTTATAGGTTGCCGCAACATGTACTGCTCCGCCCCTGCTGAGGATCAATTGCTTTGCAGCCAGAATGTGTGGCATATAGCGACGATTTACAGACACTATAGCTTTGCCACTCGACTTCAGAGATGCTGCGAGCATCTGTTCCGTATCTTCAGAAGTCATCCCCGCCGGTTTCTCAATCGAGGTGTGCAGACCGCGATCAAGGCAGTCTATCACGGGTCCGGTCAGGTGGCCGGGCATTGTGATGACATATACCACGTCCAAATCGCAGCTGTCGAGCATAGTCCTGTAATCAAAGAATGTCTGAAAGGGGCCGTATTTCTCATAGACGCTCTCCAACCTCTCCTTATCCAGTTCGGCAACGGCTACCAGATCCATTTCCTGTTCCTTGATGACCATCGAAAAATGGCTCTGGGCGTGTCCTCCTGCACCAATGATTCCGACCTTTAGAGGTTTCATCTGTACTCCTCCAGACTCGTGTGTAGATCGCGTTTTTACCAAGGGCTCAGGGCGTGTAAGATAGATCATCCCCCGCAGGCGCGCAACCACCTCTGCTGACACGCAATGCGCAACTTGTCAGGCGGTGGCAACCACCATACTGGATTAAATAAAAAAACGGACCCTCCGGTGTATTCCGGAACGCCCGGCGACACATATTTCGAATCTTAAATTAAAGCGCACGACTCCGTTTGGCGTAATTTTCGATCTGCAGGTTTGCACCTGTCAACCGCTTGCACAACAAATCCACCATATTCTCGAAAACCTTCAATCGAACTGTATCATCGCGCAAAAAAGTTTCCATATCCGGTTTCGTAATGACGAAGCCTGCTGATTTCTCTGCCGCGAGAATACTTGCAGACCTCGGCTGACCTGTAAGAACTCCCATTTCTCCAGTTGTGGTGCCGGGCAGGATTTCACCGAGTACAGTTCCTTCATTGTTCAACGCGTTCAGCCTGCCGGAAAGCAAAATCAACATTTCTTTGCTGGGTTCGCCTATCCTGTAGATCAGTTCACTGGCTCCATATGTCTTGTAAGTACAAAGCTTCACCATCCGTTGTGCCTCTGCGATGGAAAACCTTCTAAAAACGCGAACTTTTTCGACTATTGTTTTGACCCGCTGTGCCTGTTCTCTTTCCAATTCTTGCCACTCCCTTCAGATACACCCAAGGATACTTTTTTTCGCAAAATCTGAGTAGCTTTCTTGTCTCATTTGCGGATCGAAAATAACAAAAAAACCAATCATTTGCAATTCATATCAAACGAATAGAACAATGCGAGTTACACAACGCAACTTGCTGATTTTAAATACCTTGCATTTCTGTGAGAATCAGCAATTTATTAAATCTGATGTTCCCGATTCCGTCAAAATCAAACCCGGAGCCATATCCCGAATCGTGGCGACCATTTACAAAAGCCTCGGCGAATTCCGTCAGTTCCGACAGTCCCAGATTTACCTCTTGATGCAACTCATGATATCGCTCAACTGGTTACTTGAATGCGGTGTGCCCTGTGTCGAATGGCGTCCTCAAAGGCAGAATCTACGGAACGCAGCGGCACCGGATCTGAGATGCCGTTACGCAGAGCAATGTGGTGTCCCGCCTTCTCCGCATATTTTAATGCGGTCTCGAGATGCTCGGGTCTGTAGTTGTGAATTCCCTGGATCTGAAGCGTGCGCCTGACGATTTCGTACGGGTCGATCTCCAATGGCCTGGTAGGAATCACAGAACCTACCAGGCATAACCGTCCTCCTGTCCTGACCGAGTGGTAAGCGGCTTCCACACCCGAGGGTGTGCCTGACAATTCTATGACCAGATCTGGTCCGTGCCCACCCAGAATGGACGAAATGCGTTGCCCGATTTCTATCGATGACAACCCCGAAGTGCCAAGCACATCTGACGCACCCGTTTCCAACGCAAATGCCAGTCTCTCTTCGTCGATGTCCAGACACAAGATCCTGGTTATGCCATTTTCGATCGCTGTGCGGATCCCCCACAGTCCAAGCATCCCCATTCCAATCAATACCACTGAATTCACGCCGATTTCTGGTGCGCCCTCGAAAGCATGTACGAGCGTGGCACCAGCGCACATTGCCGTTGCTGCGACCTCGTTGGTTACAGTATCCGACAATTTGTAGATGGAGGTGCCTCTAACCAGATAGACATACTCAGACAGCCCTCCAGTCAGCGCCAATGGACCCGTGCAAGTGGTATGGCCATATTTAAACAGGCTCTCGCATTTCTGCGGCAATGCAACCTGAGTACAATTGTAACAGGTGCCGCAGCTCGCCATCATCGAAAAGGTTACGCGATCACCAACTGTAATCTGCCCACCAGAC
>CAVOEZ010000282.1:0-5971 GCA_963694355.1 Latescibacteria bacterium UBA2968
TGTTCGCCTTAAACTTACTGATTAGGAAACCATTAATCCAGAGGGTGATTTCCGGATCAGCTCCGACGCAGCGCACTCTGACAATGTTCCAAAAACCACCGTCCCATTCCCTGAGAAACTCACTCAGTTGGGCGCATTCGAGCAGCTTGTTGTGGGCCACAGCATCATGGGAAGGGCGTCCCTCATATTGAATATGATAGTTCGTGGTTGCGCCGACACCTCGTTTCTCACGGTTTTCGTGCAAGGAGTAGGGCCGGGAGGCACCAGCGGCGGACTTGGGAAAGCCGACCGTGCCTTCGTCGATATGATCAAGGCTGAGAGAGATTCCATCTCCCTTCTTGTTGGCTCGAAGCAAAAGACTCGCGGATGTGCCCCAAGATCCCCGATACTCGAAGGAGAGTTCGAAATTGGTGTGGCTGGAGTGGCTCATTAATTGTTCGGCGACCCGAGTTGAGGGGGGCGAGCAAGAGAAGGCTTTATCCGCTATCTGCCAATTCGAAGTCGCGGACCAACCTTGGAGGCTTTTGCCATCAAAGAGGTAACTGAAGGCCTCTTCCATCTCGGGCAAGCTCTCGACTTTCTCGACGCGGTCAATCCAGACGATCTGGCTACCGCGGAGCGCCGGTTCCTCCAGAAAATTGTAAACGTAGGCAGCCTTGGAATAGTTACCGGTGATCCGGATGGGATCATGGTGAACGATCTTGCCATCCGCGACAACGCCCGCCTTGGTTAGCGCGTCCCAGATATAATACATATGAGAAAAGTAGTAGAGGCGTTGGTCTGTCCTGAAATGGATCAATCTGTCATTGTCGACGTAGAGTCTGCCAACCTCGGAGAATGCTTTGCCGTCGATCTGACCACGCAGTATCAATGGTTTCTCGTCGGCCATGAGCGAGCAGAGGAGGACGGCGAGGAACAATGCGCTGATAATTCTGTAGCAGCTCATATGAAGATTTCGCTGAGTGGACCTTCTTGGACGCCGTGATCCAGGCCTGGAATCTTGAACCCGAAGTCATTCACGGGGTGCCCCGATGAATGAAGCAGCGTGTTGTGGATAGCGTTGACCGTGCGATGGCCTTTGTTTTCAAAATCAGCGTAAGTGAGGCAGCGCCCGCCCAGCTTCATTCGGGGATTTCCGCCAAGAATCACATAAGGCCACTCGTCGCATTTGGTATGGTGTTCGTTGGCAGCATCGCTGAGGTAAACAACGAGTGTATTGTCGAGCATGGTCCCGTCACCCTCCGGGATGCTGGCCAATTTTTTCAGCATGCGGGCGATCAACTCGAAGTGGAACGTGCGGATTTTCTCTGAGGCTTCGATCGCCACCGGTTCCTTGTTGTAGAGGGCATGTCCGATGGAGTGTTTCTCAAGGCCGACGCCGAGCTTGTCGAAGACGATGGAAAAATCCTGATGACCGACTCCTGAAGCAATGGTGGCGACGTTGGTGAGCCCTGTAACTAGGGCTGAGGTGGCGAGTTCGAAATGACATTCTAGGCGGTCGACTGGATTGCTAGAGCGGTATTTTTCAGTGATGGGATCGATGCGATTCTTCACCTCGGGATCCAGATCGGCAATGGCGGAATGGCGCTGGCCGATCTCTTCGTAGGCTGAAAGGTAGCGATCCAGTTTGTCTTTTTCAACTGAGCCCAGCCGTCTCTTCACAGATCGAATATCGTCCTTCACGTAATCTAGGAGATGCGTTTTGACTGCCAGGTTCTTCTGGTCCCCGATGGGCGAAAACATGCGCTTATAGGCAGTCTGTGGATTGCAGATGGTCCCAATTGGATTGTTTGCACCTGCCGCTGAACTGTTGAAGACAATATCCAGATGGGATCTTTGCGAGATCCCTAAAGAGATGTTCTTGAAAAGCGTCTCGTTATGGCGACCAAGTTCGTAATCCAGAGTAGGGCCGAGAACGTGTTTACCTTCTCTTGTATTGAAACAGCCGAGTGCTCCGAAATAGGTCGAGTGGCCACCGCCGCAAATGCGGCCGGAGATCCCCTGCAAGATGAGCATCCGGTCCGCGTAGTCCGAGACCGGCTTCAAGGCATTGGGGAGATCCTCGGCTTGGAAAGATTCTTCAACTGTTTGTTGACGCTTACCAATGGGAGTCAGGTTTAGGTTTGTTGGATGCACCTGATTGGGTGGGCAACCATTTCCTTCCATGACGAAGAGTAAGCGGGTCGGCTGCGAACGACCTTCAACCTCCGCTGAAAGTTTCCCGACTAGCGGATTGAGGAGAACGGATCCGGCAGCTGACAAACTCAGGCCTCGCAGAAATTCATGTCGGCTATATAGCCTAGCATGACTGCTCTCGGCAGACTTGTTAGAGAAGGCTTTCTTTTCCATAACAGTAGATTATTTTTTTGGTGGCAATTTTTGACGATGGATAAAGGAATCGGATACGAGAAGCTCGAGAAGGCTCCCTTTTAAGCTGCCCTTATTTTTATAATAGGCGCTCTCCATGTCACGCAGGGTTTTGGCGTCGCCTAGCGTTTCATTGCGGCCACTAAAAAAGCGAAAAACGTGCCGCAAGAAGACTTGGTGTACGTGTTTCGAATCGGCGAGCCGATGCAGCATTTCGATTGGATCTCCGACCGCCTCGCCGTTCAATTCGCCGGTGGTGTCGACAGGGCGATCCAGTTCAGTAGTTCGATGCATTCCCCACAGGTTATACTGCTCGAATGGCAGTCCCAGGGGATCCATACGTTGGTGGCATCTCCAGCATTCCTCTTTGCGAACCACCAGCATCTTTTCTCTTAGCGTTAGCGCAGGATCTTCTGGGAATCTAGCATCAACTTCGACAGGGGTGTCCGGGATGACGCCTCCCAGGAGCTTGGTCTGAATCCATCGCCCTCGCTGGATGGCGTGATTCTTGGTGTTGTCAGAAAAAGCAAGAAGCCAGGCTGGATGCGTCAAAATACCAGCACGTTTTTTTTGGAAGTCGCGCCACTCAGGGTCTTTGCCGAGATCCTCTTTCTCTAGATTGTAGATGGCGTGATAATAAAGGTGTCCGTTGGTTTCATCTTGAAACCACTTCGGAGCAGATTTGGTGTTGAATGCTCCTCTTACGTTAAACTCGCTCGAGGTTAACAATTCTTTCAGGACATTACGGTCTTGTTTGACGATTCTGGAAATGAATCTCTCTGCATCTTCAATGAGCCAGCCAGGACGATAGCGTCGATGGTGCTTGTCCTTAAAGACATAAGCGGCATAGCCATACTCAAAGTATTCGTCCATGAAACGCATGATCCGTCGGTGGGCTTCCTCGGATTCTAACAAGGGGCGAATCAGGCCCTTCAGATTGGGTTTACTCTTGCTTTCGTAGCTTTCAAACTTGTCTACGATCTCTGGCGTGGGACCGGCACGATTGAGTGCATATCCCACGACATAGGCATACTCCAGCGGCGAGAGAGGCGCTCGGTCACTAGCCCTTGACGTGGTGTTGCCTATCTCGAAGCGAAAGAGCGATTCAGGACGAAGGTAGGTCGCCGAAATCATCGTCTGATTGGCGGTTTGAATGCTGGAGGTCTCCGCGACGCTCATCTGTAAATCGAAAAGCGATCGTCGTTCGGTGTCCGTAGGGGTTCTGCTGTAGAGCTTTCTGAATTGGTCGTCGAGAAGTCGTTTCCATTCGGCGTCGCCTGGCGGCAGGTTGTGGTAACCGCGTAGGGACCCGGAGTTGAATTGCGCAGCGGAGAGTTCCTCTGCCAGTCCGATCAGGAGCTCCGTTTCGGTCAACCCGAAGTCATGAATGTTCGCATAGTCCTTAGCAGTATGCGCCGTGCCTTTGTAGGGGAAGGCGGGATGTTGGAGCCCCTTCTGAGGCACCGGAAAGGTGGCAACGGGCACAAACTTGACTACATCGTGGCCTACAATGCGATTGACTCTTTCGGAATAGCTTTCCGGACTGTAGCGCCAGATACGTGGCGGCGGCGCGGATGCTGAGTCCGAGAGGGCACCCTCGAAAAGCGCCTTGTGGTCGACGTAGTTTCCATAGCCTGGCAGCGCTTTCTTATCAATGGTCGAGGAACCGCTGGCTTTGATCGCGGCATTCAAGAACGCCAGCATCTTTGATTTTTCATCCATTGTGGGCTGCTCCTCATCTTCGGGAGGCATCTCCTCGAGATCGAGTTGCTCAAAGACGGAGACCAGTAGTTCCAGATCAACAGATGCGGCGTCATGAATCAATGGTTCCAGATTAATGTCGCCCTTTTGCTTGCGATCGTTGTGGCAATTGATGCAGTGGGATTGGATGAAATCGTGTGCTACCTCAACTGGAACGGGTTCCTCGGCGGTTGCGAAGACCGCTCCGAACCCCAAACACAGGATTTTGATCAGAAATGATTTCATTTAGCTCTAAGTTCTTCTTACGCGAAGATAACGGTTATAGCCTCATGCAAAGGAGGGCTGTAGCCTTATTTATCCTACGCATTCAAATCCACACCGGCAGTGATGTGTTGTTTGAATGCTTCGATGTTTCCGTCTACCGCAGCTTCGTGAATTAAGATATCTGATGCTTTGCCACACCCCACCAACACGGCTGCGATTGTTGTGAGGAGGAGGTGTTTCATTTGTCTTCAGCTTTCAATTCTTGACCCGTTTTGCCGCCGTGTTTGCGGAGGAGTTTGGATATCGCCTCTGTTTCCTTAACCAGCCCTGCCGAACGTAGCATATCTAATGGAGTTTCACCCTGAGCTATCTCATTCACATCCGCATTTTTGCTGATTAACAGTTTTACAGTTTCTGTTCTGCGTTCCTTTACCGCAAGATGCAAAGGAGTCCATGCAAAATCATTCTTCACATTTACATCCGCACCAGCATCCAAATGTTGGCTGACGGCTTAAGTGTCTCCAAGTTTTGCAGCGTCATGAATAGACATATCTGGAGCCGACTCACCACACCCCACAACCAGCAGGGCTGCGACGATTGCGATCAGCTGTGATTTCATGGTGAGCCGACTGTCATCCCGTTGAGCACAGTTTTCAAGGCGTTTTAACTGTTGCCGCAAAATGCCTTCAGCCTTAAAAACTAAGGGTTGATGGCTGAACCGAAAGCATACGAGCCGGTCACTCAGAGGGGTAATTTAAGCGCCTCTAAGCTTTACTCAGAGGCCGATTGTAGCTATTTCGCCTTGGTACTAATTCCGCGCAATGAAGTCTGGTGGATTACATTTTCAGAGGTCAGGGGCAGGCTTTCGGTCTGCACCAACATCGAGCGGGACGGGCTGGCTGAGTATCGCGGTGCCACCGATGGCCTCAAAAAAGTGGCACCAGAAGTGGCACCAACAATTTGATTGTTCAAAAACCCCTGCCAACACGGACTGAAATGACCCTCGAATTTAGTTATGTTAACTAATGGACAAAATTAGAGAGATTAAGAAACTGACTCGTCGGGCGATGTTGCAGCGGTGCGGGATGGGTATGGGTTCACTTGGTTTGTGGAGTCTGCTCCAGCAAGAAGGCTTGGCGGGCCAAGGAACACTAGCACCCAAGCACCCTCACTTTGCGCCTAAGGCGAAATCGGTCATATGGATATTTACGAACGGAGGTCCCAGTCAAGTGGATACTTGGGATTACAAACCGGCCCTGGCCAAGCGAGACGGTCAAACGCTCGAAGGTTTCGATCGGTTCACCGGTTTTTTTGCAAACTCGGTCGGAGGCCTGATGAAAAGTCCGTTTGAGTTCAAGCAGCATGGCCAATGTGGCAAACATGTTTCCTCTATTTTTCCACGCTTGGCCAAGCACGTCGATCGCATGGCGTTCATTCATTCCGGGCATACCGAGAGTAACAACCATTCGCCGGCGCTTTTCATGATGAACTGTGGCCTGCCGCGCATGGGTTACCCGTGTGTGGGTTCCTGGGTGACTTATGGTCTGGGCAGCAGCAGCGACAGTCTGCCTGCATTTGTTGTGATGAGCGACCCGAAGGGACGCGGTTTGCCCAAGGGCCATGCGGCCAACTGGGGCGC
>CAVOEZ010000283.1:0-5961 GCA_963694355.1 Latescibacteria bacterium UBA2968
GGCAGGACACATTTATGTTGCGCTCTCAGAGGAATCCCTGTAGTAACCGCATTGTGGAGGATGGGAAATGTTTCGAGTGGGGGGTTGGATCTGCGCGGTAGTGATTGTGATGTTCCAGAGCGGCACCCGGTTGAATGCCCAGGTGCCGCTCGAACCATTTGGGCTCCTCCCTGAGGTCGAGGCCGAACTCTACAACCAGGCCTGCGGTCTGTTCTTCCCGGAGAGACTTCCTGAGGGGAGTCCATATATTCCGCAAACCGCCATTTGCGGCTCACCCGTTGTCGCGGCTCTTGCTCGAAATTGGCCGAATCTCAGCAAGTCCTCCCGTGAGACATTTGCGTTTCTGTTCGAAAGACTGGCAATGCAAAGGACCATGATTTCCCCAGGTGGACATTTCAAGATCCATTACAATGTAACGGGCAACGACGCGGTCTCTCCGGTAGACGTGGATTTGAATGGAATTTCGGACTATGTAGATGAGGTGGCGGCCACGTTTGAATCCATTTATGATTTGCAGATTAGACAGATGGGTTACAAAGAACCCGTTCCGGACTCCGACGGTCTGTACGATATTTATATCCGTGAGTTGGGCCAGCACAGGGTCTACGGGTTGAACTATCCCGTATCTCTGGGAAACCTGACAAGCACGAGTTATATGCACATCGATAACAACTACACGGATTCAATTTATCAGACTGCCGGATTGGATGGGTTGCACGTCACAGCCGCGCACGAATTTCACCATTCCCAACAGTTTGGATACTATGCCGTAGACCTGACCTGGTATCACGAACTCACGGCGACCTGGATGGAAGATGTGGCCTATGACGATGTCAATGACTATTTCCAGTATCTGCCTTCATTTTTTAACTCACCAGAAATATCTCTGGATTATCAGCCCTCCCTGCAGGATTCTCACCAGTACGGAGCCGCGGTGTACGCACATTTTCTTGCCGCGGTTTATGGCGAAGATATCATTCGCACAACGTGGGAGAATTTGCACGACAAGAATCCGTTCGTATACCGAATCGAGGATATGGATGAGGCCATGCCTGCCGGAGGTTTTGCCGGGTCCCTGCCGGGATTCGTGATCTGGAATTACTTCACGGGCAGTCGGGTCTTGCCCGGAACCTACCCCGAAGGGGCGAACTATACCACCACCGATGTGACCACGGTCATTCCTGCTGCCGGAATCATCACAACAGGATCAGGTTCAATTAATCATCTGGCTTCGGAGTATATGCAGGTGGCCACAAGCGGCCAGTCCGGGGCGCTCAGGGGAAATTTCACGCTAGAACAAGATGCAACATGGAAATTCCTCACGATTCTGGTCAAGGATGGGCAAGTGGACATTCTGAGGCCAACAGAGGCGAAACTGGACATTCCGGACGCTGGTGGATTCGACGAGGTCGTTTTTGTTCCGATTTCAACAGAACTGAGTGGATCCAGATTCAACTTCGATTATTCAATTTCCTTGACCGCCGCACCAGATGGACAGACCGTACCGTTGGGTCTCCAGGCGAATGGGTCGGGGGCACCTATTGTGATTTTTCCGGCCGAGGTGAGCCAGGCCACCATTCAGGCCACAAAGTTGGCCACAAGCCAGCCTGTTTCGTGGTCCGTAATCAAAACCAGCGGGAATGCCGGGATTTCCGTTGACGGAGTTGCCACACTGGATGCTTTTCAAACCAATGGCAATTCCTTTCAGTTGACCGCAACCGGTATGGAGCGAAGCACAGTTGAGATAACGGGCACAACAGGGGGGACCACGCGCTCAGTGATCTGGGTTGTGTTCACGCGGCCTGACAGGATCAACACCCTCCCGGTCTTTACATCCATTTCCGATCAGGTGGTTTTAGAAGGTGGCACGCTCTCGTTCGCCGTGGAGGCCTTGGATGCAGATGGAGACGAGGTCGTCCTGGGTGTCCAATCACTACCCGATGGAGCCACCTTTTCCGATGGATTGTTCAAATGGACGCCCGGGTTTGATCAGGCCGGAACATATGAGATAAAGTTTTCCGCTGACGACGGCACCGGGCAGGTTCTGAAGACGGTTCGTATTCAGGTGCAGCAGACTGATCAGCCCGTTATGATCCAGGCATTCAGTCCATCCAGAGCGTTGGTGCTTGGTGCGGTCGGCCAAACCATGCAATTTTCAGTTACCGCGGTAGATCCCGATCAGGATCCTGTTGCCCACAGCTGGACGGTCGATGGGGTTCCGCAGGCGGCCACTGAGGGCGTCCTGAGTCTTCTGATCCCGGATGGCGTCGCAGATGTGGTTGTTTTGGTTCGGGTGACCGGGAACTTTGGAGTAGAGCTAACGCAACGTTGGACGGTTGGCAGGGCACTGCGTGGTGATTTCAACATCGACGGGTCGGTTACATTTGCCGATTTCGTGCTATTGGCAAGCGTGTTCAATACCCGACCGGGAGACGCTAAATTTAGCGAGATTTACGATCTCAATAGCAATCAGGTGGTGGATTTCGCTGATTTCGTCATCTTCGTGAGCTATTTCGGTTTGCCGTGACCACTTGACTCGAGAGTTATAGAGGCGGCGGCGTTCACCCACAACTGGCGGGTGTGCCGCCGCTGTTTCGTTTGGGACGAATAAGTTGTCTTATTGGGGTGTTCGTCTTATATTTCTTTGCTTGGCGCGAAATTTGGGGTTTCACTTTACCATCCAGGCAAAAGGGTTGTCATTTGATCGCTCTCAGAACAGATCGGGAACTTGAGCACATCAGGGCAAGTTGTAAGGTCGTTGGACTGGCGCATCGCGCGTTAAAGGATCTCATAAATCCGGGGGTCAGAACCGATGAACTTGACAGGATTGCCGAGGAAGTTGTGAGGGATCACGGCGCCGAACCCGCATTTAAAGGGTATCACGGATATCCGGCCACCATCTGCATTTCCATAAACGAGCAGGTCGTGCATGGTATACCCGGCTCCCGGGTACTGCAGGAGGGCGATCTGGTCAGTATCGACATCGGGGCCAAAATGAATGGCTACTATGGCGATCAGGCCATCTCTTTTCCGGTTGGAGAGGTCACGCCCGGGGTCGACAAGCTGATGAAGGTCACTCGCGAGTCTTTGTTGAAGGGAATAGGACGTGCTGAAAACGGTGGGCGTCTGGGCGATATTTGCGGTGCTGTTCAGTCCTGGGTAGAGCAACACGGTTACTCTATTGTAAGACAGTTCGTTGGGCACGGGATTGGCCGAAATTTGCACGAGGATCCAGCGGTGCCCAACTATGTACCTCTGGATCGAAATCCGCGTTTACGCAAAGGATTGGTCCTGGCAATTGAACCTATGGTCAACCTGGGTAAGCCCGGAGTCACGGTAGCCGCGGACGGGTGGACGGCTTCTGCCAGCGACGGTCTGCACTCTGCACATTTCGAACACGTAATCGCCATATCTGATGATGCACCTATAATTCTTACGATGACAGAGGAGGAAATTGGGATTGGCTGACAAAAAATGCTCGTCAATGACTAGGATCGGGAGGGTGATCACAGGTGCCTGGGATCGCCCCTTCAAACACGCATCCAACTTTAGTGGAAGAAACCTCCTGAAAGCCGTCAACAGGGCAACCCTTGTGTTCTTGTTTATAACGCTCACGCTGGCATGCAGCCAGCATTACAAGGCAGGCGCCGATGCCCCGGCGAAGCGTCCGCCCAAGACAGCCTTGCCTGCGGGGCATCCACAGATTTCTGACGGATCGAAAAACGATTCCGCGGGTGCTGAGAGAGGCAAGACGGTTAAGGGCGTCATACGCCTCTCGCCGGATCTGGCTGGAAAAGTTCCTCAAAATGCGTATCTCTATATTCTTGCAAGGGAACGCCCTGGCGGCGGGCCTCCATATGCATTCAAGATGATGAGAGTGCCTCAGTTTCCCTTTAAATTTACCCTGAGTCAATCCGATGTGTCGCAGATGTTTGGCGAGGGAATCGTTCTGGAAGAAATTCCGGAAATGTATCTGGTTGCCAAAATCGATCAGGATGGACGAGTGGGTCCGGTCCAGCCGGGTGATATGGAGGGTGCTTGTGCGGATAATCCGATTGTGGCGGGTCTGCAGGAACGCGAGATAGTTATCGACAGAATTCACTGAGCGTTTGACTTATACATGATGAAACGAATTTAGATGTCAGGCGTTGTAAAGGGGATCGGCTGCAGCAAGGAATCAAAAATGGAGATATACTGATGAGTGGCAGGATCAAATGGTTTTTCTGTTTATTGCCTCTAGTGGCGCTGGCCTGTGGGGACCGGGGATCAAATCCACTGGGTGGGGGATTGGTCACCAGGAATCCCGGGAATCTGGTGGAACTTGCGCCATTGCCGGTATCCGATGTGAATCGTTCCACACGATTTGAGAACATATTCCCGCTTGATTACGGCTTCGAGTCACGAATGCTGGTAGGACGGATGAACGGACTCTTGTTTCGATCTATGGTCAAGATCAGGATCAATGCCGATTCTCTGGCAACGTCTGCCGGGCTCACAAGCGCGAGCGACCTTACGCTCAATGCGCTCAGCATCCACCTCTGGCAGCGATCCTCCCTGACCCGTAGTACGGGAGAAATGAGTGTTCACAGGCCGCAAGCGACCTGGGACGAATTTACTATTTTTGCCGACACCCTGAACTTTCTGGAAGTCGATTTCCCATACTCCCCGACGCCACTGGTTCTCGCCGAAGGCATTGGAGACAGTCTGGTAAGAATCGACTACCCACTTGATCTGCTTTCTACCGCTGTCCGGAACGATGCGAGTGATGCCCGTATCGATTTGCTGCTTGCGCCGCTCTCATCCGACGACTTTCTGACCGGGTTCTACACCAAAGACGACACGATTTCCACTGTCACAATTGGTAGAAACCCCACGTATGTTTTGACCTACACCGTGCGCGATACCGTAAGGATCCACGAACAGGAAGTGTTTCAGGACATCTATTGGGCCGCCAGGGATGGGGAGGGTCCGAGCCCAGAATCCATCCTTCTCTCCACTGCATTAAGATACACTCCAGTATGGCGATTCGATCTGCCGGCATCCATTCCCGCTGGCGCCAGTGTCGCCGCGGCTCAGCTCCTTTTGGATGTTGACGAGGAAAAATCCCTTTTCGAGCCCTTTGCGTTCGGTATCAACAGAATCGACTCCGACGATGACGGCCAGGAGCGATTCAATATCTTTCAGACGTTCAGACTTACTCCCAGGACCGTGTCCACCGGAGTTCTTTATGATGTAGATGAACTCGTTTCCCGGGATGGGGCTACCGCCTGGATTCCGGGGCTTGTTCAGGGAGAGACGCCAGCCCTGATTCTTGACATTTCTCTCCCGCAGGGTTGGCTTTCAGGTGAAGTTGCAAATAACGGGATTGGTTTGCGGTCTCGGGATGATAGCCGTCTGAACTGGATCGTATTCAAGAATCCAAGGCTGAAGCTGATCTATTCCACACCGCCAGACAAATAACAAAGGTCGACCACGATGCGAGCGCTGTGTTTCTCTTTATTGTTTCTAGGTATGCTAATCCCGGGTAGTACCGAAGCTGGATCCGTGTTCTCATTCAATGGATTGGGGGATCCCTTCTCACGCGTCGATATCAGGGCCAGAGGCATGGGTGGAGCAGGCAGGGCGCTGGCGGACGGTCTCAATTTCAGTTCGGCCAATCCAGCTCTGCTGTCGTCATTCGCAAGAGCGGCCTTGTCCAGCCTTTACTTTGTGCAAAGAAGGACGCTGAAGGACAACGCGGGTACAAACCATGTGATTTCGGATGGAGATCTAGGACCGATACAGCTGGTGTTGCCCGTGGGCAAGGCAGTTGTGCTGGGTATAGGGCTTGAACCTCTGACGGACATGGACTTCTCTTTGGTAAAAACAGTGGATACGGGTCAGTTCCCGCATGTGCTTACCATAGATGGTACCGGGGGTATTCAGGCGCTGTCGGTTGGTGTGGGTAAGAAATTCGGTCGT
>CAVOEZ010000284.1:0-5961 GCA_963694355.1 Latescibacteria bacterium UBA2968
AACTTCGTCACCCTCCTTCAACTCCTGATCCCGATCCACATACGATTGATTCACGGATACCATCAAGCTGGCCTCCATGGACCGAAAGGCAGAATGTTCACCACAAATCTTCTCTATGAGATCCGACACGCTCGCACCATCCACGAGGTCGAACGCGGTCTCTCGCTCTCCTGTGATTTCTCTACACGTAGCGAAAAAAAGGGTCTTGATGTACATATTTGCAATTCCCGGAATCAATTGGCTGGTGGTCTGACCCGTAAAAAAATCGTCGAGCCACATGCCTCAACTCGACGATCAGTCAAACACCTGGATCTCCATAGGTTATGGCAATTACGATTCCTCGACCTCCGGAGACAAGGCGTTTAACCTTTCGCTCAAGCCATCTGCATAGCTGCGTGGAACATCTACAGTACCGATCACCGAACTGCCTCGCCCATCCCCATGGCAATCTGATCCACCTGTTGGCAAAAGCCCGAACTGGTCGGCAATATTCGTGTATCGCTTTATTTCTGTAGGACCGTGTTTTGTATGTCGAACCTCTATCCCGTCCAGGCCAGCCTCCACAAGTTCGGGAATCAGGTCGTCGCGTCCATAAAGACCTGGGTGAGCAAGACACGCAAGTCCGCCGGCGCTGTGGATGACCTGAATCGCATCGGATGGGGAAAGTGTGTGTTTGGGTTCATAGGCAGGTTTCGAATAGCCCAGGTACTTCTGAAAGGCTTCGTTGGAAGAGAATACCAATCCTTCTTCCACCAGAACGTCCGCCACGTGTGGCCTGCCAATCGCCCCGTTTCCTGCTTTCGCCAGCACCTGCTCGAAGCCTATACGTAACCCCATACTATTCAGCTTCTTCACAATTCGTTCGGCGCGATTCTTTCGCTCATTTCGACAGGTGTCCAGACAATCGGCCAAACCAGGGTGATCCCCCTGGATATGATATCCCAGGATGTGGATGTCTGTGCCATCGGCCTGAGCACTCAACTCGGTACCTGTAATCACCTCGAGCCCGAGCTTTTCGCCTTCTTTCTGTGCTGCCGCAACCCCTTCGATCGAATCGTGATCCGTGAGACTGATGATCGACAGGTCTGCTTCGATTGCGCGCCAGGCTACTTCCTCTGGAGAAAACGTGCCGTCAGAACAGGTCGAATGGAGATGGAGATCGATGTGAGAGTTCATAGTAAACGGACATCACCATCCCGCCCTACACGGGTAATGCCCGCTTCCCCCGATTCTTATGTTGTTCCGGCTGGATTACTTGAGGACGTCAATTCAGGCGCCTGCTGGATGCCAACTCGTTTTAGTTTTCGCAGTTGACCCCGTACAAGGTTTCGCTTGATGGTACTGAAATGATCCGTTACAAGAATGCCGTCCAGATGGTCGAGTTCGTGCTGTGCGGCCCTTGCATGAATATTGGACATTTCATATTCAACGGATTGTCCGTCACCGTTCAAAGCACGAATTGTTATTTCGGCAGATCGCTTCACATCCCCCGCAACACCTGGGAGACTCAGACATCCTTCTTCACCTGTGATCTCGCCGTCCTTCGATACGATCTCTGGATTGATCAGGATGGTTGGCACGGCCTCGGGATCACTTGGGCTCACATCCAGAATCAATAACCGGGCAGACACACCGACCTGGGGTGCGGCAAGTCCAATACCTTCGGCAGCATACATCGTCTCGAACATGTCCTCGATCAGAGTTCTGATCTCATCAGTAATTGCAGGAACCGGAGAAGCCTTTTCGCGAAGTACTGGACACCCAAAGGTCTTGATTTCAAGAAGCGCCATATGCCTCTACTGTTTCCCCAGAATTACTGGCCTTGTTTATTCCTTGAGTTCGAGAAGTGTAATGGACAACCCTTCGTTAAGGCTTCCTGTCCTGTAGCCTTTCAGATCAACCGTAACAAACTTGTAACCAATCTCCTGCAGCTGTTCCGTGATCTCCTGGCTCATTCCGACCTCGAGAATCCTGGGCATCTCCTCCGGAGATACTTCGATTCGGGCTATCTCGCTATGATGTCTTACGCGAACGACGCTGAATCCCATCCGCTTCAGACAGGACTCCGCCCGGTCTACCATGGAAAGGGCATCTACGGTTACCTGAGTCCCATAGGGAATTCTCGAAGACAGGCAGGCCGATGCTGGCTGATCCCAGGTTGGCAGACCCCATGCTTCGGAAAATGCCCGAACATCCGTCTTGGTGAAATCAGCGTCGATCAAAGGGGCCTGGATCCCCCGGTTCGCTGCTGCCGCCATGCCCGGTCTGAAATCCCCGACATCATCGGCTATGGCCCCGTAGACCGTATGATCGAATCGACCCGCGAATTTGGATACCACCTCATCCAGTTTGTCTGCCAGCGCGGTTTTGCAGTGAAAACATCTGTTCGTATCATTTTTCACATAATCGGGGTTGTCCATTTCCTTCGTATACACAATATCCATCTGAATACCGATCTGCACCGCAAGATCTCTGGCTCGCTCAAGCTCTCCCGATGCATAGCTTGGTGATACAGCCGTCACCGCAAGAGCCTTATCCCCAAGAACCCGGTACGCGGCAGCAGCCAGAAAGGTACTGTCCACCCCTCCGGAAAATGCCACCACCACACTACCCATGTCCGATAGGATCCTGTTCAGATGATCCAGTTTGCTTTCTGTCTGGTTCGGTTTGTCAGTCAAAGTTTTCACGTCCCGTCAACGAAATCTAGTTCTTTTCAGGCTGCAAACCGCAGGGCAGCACAACCGCATCAACCATTCCATGGAGTAGTTTCTTGTCCGATGGACATACGGTAGCCTGAATCCCCGATAATATCGGTTCGTCTTCCACGATGAAATAATAGGGTTGAATACGTGCACGGCCTTTCAACTGAGCCATATCATCTGTTTCAAAGTCATAGTAATCTACTGTGAATCTGGATCCGGTATGAAACTCCTGGAGAATGTGAGGCGTGGTGTCGTAGGCACTCAGCGCATTGGCAATCACTTCCTGCCAGTCATTCTCTGCCATGTCGTGACCCACCGAAACACCCTTACTCCCCCAGGCCTGGTCAGAGAATCCGGAGGGTTTGACCACAAAATGTCTCTTCTTTTGCCCCAGACTGCCAAGCTGTGCCCAGTCAGAGAACACTTCCCCATCCACCTCCAACCCGTAGATGATCCCATGTGGTGGCAATGCCTGCGGGTTCAGAATCCAGGTTTTCGGAAAGGTCTCCAGTAGGAAATCCCGCGTCTCCTTGCCAAGTTCTTTTAACCAGAAGCTGCTCAACCGAGGGTGATGGAAAAACGCCATCAACATCTTCTCTTCCAGGTAGGCCTTTGGAGGTGGTGTGGCCTTGACCAGGCCTTTCCGAATCGCATAGAGAAGCAGGTCAATCTTTGGAATATTTTTAAGGTCGAAGAGTTCGAAAAATCGATACAGGACATCGATCTGCTTACGACCCCCTTCGCCGTCAACGAACAATCCGGCTTCGCTGAACATGACCTCTTCTGGAGAAACGACATATGTTTCAAGGCCCGCCTGATTCAGGGCTGTTCCCAGCCAGATCATCTCGGGTCGATACCCTTCGGATTCCTCAGAAATAACCACAGCCAGGACTGGATCGTCTATGCCGGCTAGGGACCGAACCATGCCTCCGAACCCAGTAACCATTCCATTGGAGCCACCCACAATGTCGTAACCCAGTTGCCCGTAGCGCTCACCCAAGCTCCCTGTAAAACCGATGCCGCCAGGGATCGAATCCAGCTCCGTGGAAATCATGCCAGAGGGTGAAGGGATGATATCGGGACGGATGACCATTGGCAGATTGCTCTTGAATCTGTTCATCCTGCCATAGGCCACAACATCACCTGGCTTGCCCTGGTCAAGAGAGGCTGCTATCCAGGGAGGCTGGATCCCGCGAACACTTTGCGAATACAGTAAATTCGCAGCCTTGTAAAACGAAAAGAGATGGTGGCCCAGATTCTCGAAATGTTCAATGATCTTCGGCGGCATCCAGAAGGGTTCGGGCGACACGCGCCAGGTGCTGTTCGACTTGGGATGCACCGCTCTCTGCACATCTGTATACAGTCCGCCTTCTGGAGTCAGATTGTCGATATAAAGACAACGTTCGCGTGCGTCCATCTCTTCCAGGGCCTTCTGTTCGGTGCAGATACCCATCTCCTCACCTGTCTCCTGAATTGGAAATAGTTAACTTAGAATATTGTGGATATCCCGATGCTAAAAAACTGGGACATTTTAGAGATTCCACCCAAAACATAAAGAACAGGGAATAATGTTCAGTGCTTATTCCCTGTTCTTTCGATTATTTTGTTAGCCTGGATGTTCCCGGCACAGGCCGGGGAATCTAACCTTTGCGTTCCGCCTCTGCCCGACTTCTCATATGTTCCTCAATAAGAAGTCTCTCCGCCTCCGACAACTCCGGGAATGCACTACCCCTTCCTCGGTCTTTTCGTCGGAAAACGGGATCCGATTCAGAATTGGAAAGCTGGCTCTGCACAGACTGAACAATTTGTTCTTCAACCGGCAATGGCTCTGGAATTGACTCCAAGGCAGGCATTTCAGTACCTGAACCTACTGTGGATTTTTGCTCGAGGTGGCGGCGAATAAGATCCATACTGAATCCGCTATCCTGGCCATTAGCAGGCACTTCGGGAGGATCGATCTCTTCTGGAGGTTCAGGAGCCTGAACCGGAGGAGTTGAAACAGGGTAAGGCGCTTCTTGAAATTCGGTCTCCTCCTGCAACTCATCTTCCAAATTCAGACGAGCAGATACAGCCTCGTATACCGCCTTGGCGGCCTCAACACGTGACTCTAGCAAGTGAAGCTTTTTTCTCGCTTCGTCAATATGTTCAGATGATTCGTCAATCTCACGTCTGGCCTGCTCGAGTACCTGGTCGTAGAGGCTGCCTCTGCGTCCGTTCGATGTTGCCATAACACATCTCCCAGGAGGAAAATTCCCCCTGGCAAACCTTCCTGAACCCCTGAATTCATGGAAGGAAAAACATGGGGGATATTTGAACTATAATTATAAAAAACACGAAATAAAATAGCAAGTGAAAATTTGATTTCATCTGATATGTGGAATAAGAAGCAATAGATTCGGCTGCAATATCTTGTGGGGAACCTTCCCGCCTGGTTAGCGACTGATTTGAATAGAATACTGTTGACAACCCTGTGAAAATAAAGTACCGTTGCTCGTTCGGTTGTATCGCGGGTAAGCAGTTTTGTGGTTGCCGAACTCCCACAGATTTCCAACCCGACCAGCTGTTCCAACTCCCCCTTGGGGGCAAACAAGGACCCCAATGTTTGGAAAGCGCCTAAAAGACTCCCCGGACATACTGCTGGATCGGTTTGAGCTGGACAAAAAGATCTGGGCGGTTGCCGGTGGAAAAGGTGGAACCGGTAAAACCGTACTGACCTCGAATCTGGGTGTCGGCCTGGCCATTCTGGGCTATAAGGTCATACTCATCGACGGAGATCTCGGCGGTGCAGATCTGCATTTGTCCTTCGGAATGCCGGTTCCAAAGCGAAACCTGAACGATTTTCTGAGCGGTCGGGTGCCCTCCCTTAATGACGTACTCCTACCCACCAGAAGTGCTAACCTCAGTATTATATGCGGCGGAAGCGAGTTGATTGGCCAATTTGCCCTATCAGCGAAAAGAAAAGATCAAACGCCATATTAGTCGTCTGGATGCGGATTTCATACTGGTGGATCTTGGTGCTGGAACCGCCTATAACACCCTCGACTTTTTTATTATCTCCAATGAAGGCATCCTGGTTTGTAATCCGGAACCGCAAGCTAAAATCGATGCCTACGCATTTGTAAAAAATGCCGTTTACAGGCGATTGCTACTGGCATTTGGTCAAAATACCATTTTGAAAGAGCTTATCCTGAATTTTGGAAACAACGGGCACAGGGCGCTCAAGATAAAGGACCTGGTGAATCTCATTGGAGAGCACGCA
>CAVOEZ010000285.1:0-5955 GCA_963694355.1 Latescibacteria bacterium UBA2968
AATCGCGCATCGAGGGCGCAGTACATGACTTTGTTTCTATGATAGTTAATAGGTAATTGTATTAGTGTATTTGATAATCCGGGTAAGGTGAGCGAGGTTTTAGATTCCCGGCAGCAAGCCAGAATCCGAAGCCAATCAGAACGGGAAGCCAATTATTTTCACTCCACACGTATTCATTGGTCGTTGGACAGGTGATCTTTGTAACCGCTTGTGGTTTGAATTGATCTGCCGGAAGAATCCATCTATATTCTGCGGATGATTGAACCAGGACCACTTTATTCACTCTGTTTCTAAAAATTGGGGGCGATTCATGAGCACTGAAATTGGGCCGGATCGAACGATCCGGGTGGGTATGATAGGGACGGGGACGATCAGCCGATCACACGCAAGGCATCTGGCCGAGTGTTCCAATGTGGAATTGACGGCCTGCTGCGATGTGGTAGAGGAGGCCGCTGATCGATTTGCGGACGAGTTCAGTGTTCCCCGAAAATTCAGCAAGTATGAGGACCTGTTGGAGCAGGACCTGGACGCCGTTGTGGTGGCCACACCTCCTTTTGCGCATCAGGACCCCGTGCTGGCAGCCCTGAGGGCAGGAAAGCACGTGCTCTGTGAAAAGCCATTCGCGATGAATGCCCCGGAGGCGGAGAAGATGGCGGAAGTGTCGCGGGAAACGGGATTCGAACTCGCGGTTTGCAGCAGCCGATTCAGATTTCAACAGCGTTCCATACTTGCGCACGATACCCTCTCGACCGGTGTGCTGGGTGACATCTACCGGGCACGGCTGGTGCAGCTTCGCAGGCGCGGGCGACCGGGTTTCGATATGCTCAAGGACTCGGCATGGTTTCTGGACCACGCGCGAAGCGGCGGCGGGGTGATTGCCGATATGGGACAGTATTTCCTGGATCAGATGATGTGGTATCTGGGATGGCCCAAGGTGCTCGGAGTGACCGCGAATGTGACGCACAACAGAATCGAACCGGTCGTGCCGAAGGAGATCAAGGACGATGTGGAGGAACACTTCGACGCCAACATCCGTTTGGAAGGTGGCACCACGCTCTCTCTGGAGGTTACCTGGCTGACCCATATGGAGGATGCGAACGGGATCTGGCTCTACGGAACCAAGGGCGGATTAAAATTGGGTAGTGGCGTCACGTTGTATCACGATATGGATGGCAAGCCAGTGAATACGGAGATCCCGCCCCCAAGAAGGGCGGCTGAGAGCAATGTAACTCGGGATTTTGTCGAATCTCTGAGGGAAGGAAGAACACCGGTGACTACGGCAGACCAGGGCGTGGTGATTTCGAAAATTGTGGATGCGATTTATGAATCGTCCAAGCGTCAGGAGGAAGTGAGGATCTAGAGCAGAGGCGTCCGGGGTCCGGAGTCCGGTGGGTGATCGAGAGGGCGAGTTCGTTTTGGGACATGTTGACAAGGAGATACGATTTTGGATCCGGTAAATGTGGTAATCCTTCATACTCACGATACGGGGCGGCATCTGGGTGTTTACGGACGCGGTCCGGCTACGCCGAATCTCGAGCGGTTGGCTGAAGAGGGTGTGGTGTTCGACAATGCGTTTTGCTCGGCGCCGCAGTGTAGTCCGAGCAGGAGCAGCCTGTTCACAGGAATGATGCCTCACTGCAACGGGCTCATCGGTTTGGCGCATCGGGGATTCAAGATGGACGAGGCCTCTTTCGGAAAGCACCTCGCGGCTGTTTTGTCCAGAGCCGGATACAACACCCAGCTGTTCGGTTTTCAGCACGAATGTGTGGACCCGTTTAACCTGGGATACCAGGAGGTTCACAGCGGCAAGCAGAGGAAGGTGGCTGAGGTTGCCGACGCGGCTGTTGATTTTCTTAAGGAGACGCCAAAGCAGCCCTTTTTCATGTCACTGGCGAGCAGTGAGACGCACCGTGCGTTCACCGAAGGGCGCAAGTGTCAGGGAGAAGTACGCATTCCTCACTATTTGCCGGATCATCCTGATGTGGCGCTGGACATCAACAATCTGAACTATGACGCGGAAGCGGTGGATACCGCGTACGGACGGGTGCTGGACGCGATCGATGAACGCGGACTTCGGGGGAACACCCTCGTGATCTACACAACCGATCACGGGATCGCCTTCCCGGGATCCAAGAGCACCCTGTTCGATCCGGGTATAGAGACGTCCCTGATTATGCGAGGTCCCGGCGACATTCAGGGCGGGGAGCGCATTCTTGCACTGGTTTCGAATATCGACGTGATGCCTACAATACTGGAGGCAACGGGTGTGGATGGCCACGAAACCATCGAGGGTAAGAGTCTGCTACCTGTGATCCGGGGCGAAGTGCAGGAAATCAACAGTGAGATCTTCGTGGAGCAGACTTATCACGCGGGTTATGATCCGATGCGCGGGATTCGTACAAACGATTTCAAATACACGCGAAACTATGAACCCCGGACACATTATTTCTATGCGAATGTGGACGCAGGGCATTCAAAGACGGTGGTTTCAGAAAAGACCGTTTTTTTCACACGAGCAAGAGATCCAGAATTCCTTTTCAATCTGAAAAACGATCCGGAAGAGCGAAACAATCTGGTCGATGACGCCGGCCACCAGCGTGTGCTCGATGATCTCCGGAAGAAAATGAGTGCGTGGATGGAAACCACTGACGACCCAATGCTGGAGGGGTTCGTCCCACCGCCGGAAGGGTCCGTGGTATCACGGGACAATGCGATCGAGCCGGGTGATTCTCTGCCCGCTGCAGAGTGGCTTGCCGAACGCCAACAGTAAGGACACCTACTCAAAAAAGGGACAACGAATGAGAGTTGGAATCGTATCACTGATGCACGAATCAAACTCGTTTATCAATACGCCAACCACGCTGGACATGTTCAAGGCCAGTCGCTACCTGCGTGGTGTAGAGGTCGGGAGATTCTTTTCGGGAGGACTCAACGAGATCGCGGGATTTATTGAAGGGCTGGACGGAACGCTTGTAGAGGCGGTACCCATTTTTTATGCAGGTACTGCGCCTTCCGGAGAGATCACCGAGGAAACCTGTGACGCGTTGATTCAGGCTATGTTCGAGGAAATCGAGAAGGCAGGTCCGGTGGACGGATTTCTGGTGGCGCCGCACGGGGCGAATGTGGGAGCCACCGAGGAATATCACGATCTGGACGGGCACTGGCTGAAGCGACTTCGGGAGCAGGTGGGCCGAAAAATACCCATTGTATGTACGCTGGATCCGCACACGAATCTTACCGAACGAATGATAGACGCCTGCAATGCAACGATCGCCTACCGGAGCAATCCGCATCTGGACCAGAAGGCAGTAGGCATTGCAGCCGCAAAATTGATGGTGAAGATCTTGCAGCGTGAAATCAAACCCACACAGGCTGCGGTCTTTCCACCGATCGCCATCAACATTGAAAGACAACGAACCGCCACACCTCCGTGCTTGCCTCTGTATGAGCTTGCTGACGAGATGCTGAATCAGCCAGGGGTCCTAACGAACAGTATCATTCTTGGTTTCCCATACTCCGATGTCGAGGAGATGGGTTCATCCATGATTGTGGTGACCCACAACGATCGGGCGCTTGCACAGAAACTGGCCGCGGAGCTCGGAGATTATCTGGTTACACACCGTGAAGAATTCGTGGGCGAGTTCATAGATATTTCGACCGCCATCGATCGTGCAATGGAGATCGACGGCCCCGTGTGTCTTCTGGATATGGGTGACAATGTGGGGGGCGGTTCGGCTGCCGACGGGACACTGATCGCCCTCGAGCTTCACAAAAGAGCGAACACACGTGCTTTCGTCTGTCTGGTTGATCCAGAGTCCGTTGAGAAGGCCGTGGCAGCGGGAGTCGGATCGGAGATCGAGTTGGAAATGGGAGGAAAGACGGACGGGCTGCACGGTCCTCCGCTGAAAGCCCAGGTTAAGGTACTGGGCATTTACGATGGGAAATTCCAGGAATCTGAGATCCGGCACGGCGGTCAGACACATTTCGATATGGGTACCACCGTGGTTGTTAAAACCGATACAGAGCTCACCATCAGTCTCACCACACGCAGAACGGTGCCGGTCAGTCTGGGCGTGATGACCAGTGTGGGTCTGGACCCGGCCGACTTCGACATCATTATCGCGAAAGGTGTGCATTCACCTGTGGCGGCGTATGAACCGGTTTGCTCCGAATTGATCCGTGTGGATACGCCCGGGGCAACAACTGCTGATATGCGCAATTTCGAATTTAAGCACCGGCGCAAGCCGCTCTATCCATTCGAGGAGATCGACGGTTGAAAGCGTTTCATTCTTGTTAGCGCCCTCGGATGAAAATTCGTGGTGCGAAATCGATGCCCGGGCACTGAGAGGCAACGTAGAGGCTTTTCGTAGTCGAATTGGTCCAGGGCGAAAGCTGGGTGTCGTGGTCAAGAGCGATGCATACGGGCACGGGATGAGATCCTGTGTCCGTGAATTCGTTTCGGCGGGAGCGGACTGGCTGATCGTGAACTCGGCCAGGGAAGCTGTGGAGCTGCGATCGGCGATCACTGAAACACCCATCTACGTATGCGGGTATGTTCCGCCTGACCGGTCGCACCTGGTGGTCGCCAGCGATTCGCGCGTCGTAGTGTATGATCTGGAATGCGCCCAGGCGCTTTCGGCCTCCGCCATCCAATCCGGAAAGAGGACGCTGGTCCATATCAAGCTGGAAACAGGGATGCACAGGCAGGGGCTCGAACTGCCGGACGCGATCGCCCTGGTGGAGAAGATCTCATCTCTGCCGGGTCTGGTCCTTGAGGGGTTGACGACGCACTATGCGGACAGCGACAATGCGGACGACCACGATTTTGCAGATGGGCAGTTGCAACTCCTGAATCAGGCGGTGAAGGCGCTGAAGGATCGCGATATTGTAGTACCTATGGTCCACTCGGCCAATTCCGCGGCCACCATTCTCTGGCCGGAGTCGCACGGTGATCTGGTTCGCGTCGGGATATCGGCGTACGGAATGTGGCCATCACCCGGAGTGAGAGCGGAGTCGGTCTCACGATTTGAACGCGACGGGAAATGGGAGCCCTCGCTGACGCCGGCTTTGACCTGGAAGGCGCGAATTGCTCAGGTCAAGGAAGTTGCTCCAGGGGGAGAAGTGGGATATGGCAGAACCCACCGGACGGAAGGCCAAATCAAGTTGGCCGTGATCCCCATTGGCTATTACGAGGGATATGATCGCCGGCTGTCCAATGTCGCACACGTCCTGGTCAATGGCTGCAGAGCGCCTGTAAGAGGGCGCGTGTGTATGAATATGATCACGGTCGAAGTGACAGATATCTCAGGCGTGAAAGCAGGTACCGTTGCCACTTTGCTCGGCCGCGATGGAGACGAGGAAGTGAGCGCGGATCAGATCGCATCCTGGATCGGGACGATCAACTATGAAGTCACTACCAGGATTCATTCTGGACAGCCCCGGATAATGGTCGAGGGTGGTGAGAAACCAGAATGAAGAACAGTAAATGCCAAATGAAGACACAAAAACGAGGAATAGTGATCGTGGGGTCTCGCCCCTTCGATACGCAGCAAGCCGCTACTCAGGGCAGGCACCTTCGATACACAGCAAGCTGCTACTCAGGGCAGGTAGCTCATTCGTGCGGGAAGATTGTCCAAGAGAGAAAGCCAGACATGACCGAAGGAAAACCAAGGAGAGTTTTTTATGCGATATCGACAGATGGGTACGACGGGATTACGGTTGAGTTGCCTGGGGTTGGGGAGTTATCTGACGATCGGGTACAAGTGTGATGAGGAGACCTCCAGAGATACAATCCGTGTGGCCTATGAAAATGGCATCAACTTTTTTGATACGGCCAACGCCTACCATAAAGGCGAGGCCGAAAAGGTTCTTGGAAAATACTTGAAGGCGTATTCACGTTCGTCCCTTGCCGTACTGTCAAAGGTGTGGGCGCCAATGGGCACTGGCCCAAACGAC